>JAKITZ010000028.1 GCA_021647805.1 Robiginitomaculum sp. | reverse complement strand
TCCTCAATACTTGGTTCCACCAAAACTACTTGCCCACCATTTACCAAAGCTAACCGTAGCCAATCCAAGACCTTAGGTTGCGCCCGGGTTAAAACCGGCTCCATACCGATGATACCATGACATCGTGTATCAGGCGCGAGCACTGTTTCCAGACATATTTCTTTTATTCGTAATTTGGCGGACTTACCTGATTCTTTGATTAAATCACTGCCGATAACCTCTACCTCAGGGCGCCAGTCATAGCCGTGAATAAAACTTGATAATTGCGCGGATAGTTCTAATTGTACCGCACCGGTGCCGCAGCCTATAACGCCAATAATCTTGTCAGCCGTGAAATCAAAAAAGCTGGGTATTTTTTGCTCAAAGGCTTCGTCCTGCGGCCAAACACGTCCTTTGCCCCAAATGGCATGACGGGCAGCGATTGATGGTTCACCATTATACTTGGCTATGGCTAATTCAGCTGGATCAGGTTCTCGCGGCTTGATTTTAACCGCAACCGGTGCTGGACTTATCTTTGCACCGCCAAGGAACCCAGAAAACGAACTGGTAATATTTTTCATTGCTTGCTTCATAAAGGTAAGCATAACCCAAGCAAAGTAATCAGCCGGTTTCTAAACAAGGTAAATGTAATATGAATTACAACAAACACTTTTATTCTGGGAAATAACAGTTATTTAATACCATTGGATTCGATCTATAATTTGGATAAAGGGTAATGAATGCGACGAGATAGTCGACCAAAATGGGTGTTTGATAGAATGATCAAACTTCGCGATTGGTGGGCAAAGAGGTTCGTCTTTCCGCATTTTGACGGTATTGGCTCCGATGCCAAATTCATTGGCTCTCGGCATATTAAGGTGTTTGGCAAAGGAGTTACTGCTGGGCGATCTTTGCACATAATAGCTAGCTCCGACGCTCCAGTTCGTCTAACCGTTTGGGCAGCCGCTGGAAGCAACGCCAGTATTTCAATTGGCGATTGTGTATTGATAACTGGTGGCGCGCGAATAATGGCCGCTAAAAGCATTAAAATCGGAGATGGCTGTATGTTTGCATCGGGCGCAATCATCAGTGATTGTGATTGGCATGGAATTTATGATCGTACAGAGATCGATAATAATGCCCGTCCTATTGTGCTGGCCGATAATGTTTGGATAGGCACCAACGCCTTTGTCGGCAAGGGTGTCACTATCGGTAAAAACAGCATTGTCGGCGCCGGCTCTATAGTTACCAAAGACGTTCCGGCAAATGTAGTAGTTGCTGGAAACCCGGCCAAAATAGTGAAGAAATTAGATCCTTCCGGGCCATTTAGAACCCGCATGGACATGCTTGAAGACCCGGTGGCATTAGAGAGGTTTATGGACAAAGCTTATGAGGAAATGTTAACAGGAAACACCCTGCTGGATTGGTTGCGATCAATCATTGCGCCGACAAGAACCGATTAGTCAAAACCCAAAGGGGACAGAAGCAGTGACATCCGACATAGTTGACTTTGCTCTGGCAATAATGGTTTTAACACAAGTTCCAAGAACAAACAGTATGACCAGTGTATTAACTAGCCACGCAACATTATTTTGATCCGCAAGGGCGAGCCAGCATCCGATCTCGCCAAGCTAATAAATTCGGCGTTTCCTCTGCACTTGGCTTCCACTTAGCAACTCTGGCAAAACCAATGCTGACAAAAGCAGTTATGTCGGCAATGGTAAAACGATCACCCGCAATAAAGTCACGGCTTGATAGTTCCTGATCCAAAACTTTAGCGAACCAGCGAAAGCCTTTTTCACCGCGCGGAGCCATTTCAGCAATTTGTTTTTCCAGCACCGCAAAGCCCGGATGACCGTGACGTAGCCACATAGCCAATGGCATCAGCCACATGAATTCCACTCGCCGATCCCACATTTCAATAAACGCGGTTTCCTCTGGAGTTCTTCCGAACAAGTTTGGTTCCGGATGCAACCCTTCAAGATACAAGCATATAGCCTTGCTCTCGGTTAGCACCCGTCCGTCATCAAGTTCCAAGGCTGGGACTTGTGCAAATGGGCTTGTTTGGCGGTACTCTTTGGTTTTGTGCTCGCCTTTGAACAAATCGACATTAACAATTTCAACACCGGTAATGGCTTTTTCTCGCAATACACACATTACCCGTTCCGGGTTTGGCGCCGTGGGGGTGGTATATAGCTTCATGATAATTGACCCTGTTCTACAAACTTATATCTGCACAATGCTTGCATCAGTAATATTTAGCAAGCTTTAGAACGATAGAATACTGCATAGCTATCTTTCATCAGAACCTTTTTAGTTTTTGACCCAATTAGTAAAATTCACAAATTTTGGACTTATAAAAAAATCATTGATAATTTTACAGGGTTTACCAACGGATAAATCTTAAAACTGCTCAGCAAAAAACGATTCTTGCTATGATAACAGCCCTTAGCAATCATCGCCAAAACCCACGTTTTATTAGATTTAACGCATATTCACCATGTCAAAGAGCCGCAAACAGGTGGTTTATGACCTACTGCAACACCATTATACCAAACTGGTACAGGGTGAGCGTGGTTAGAATTTACCCCCGCTGTCTAAGGGTAGTTAAGGGTCAATGAGTGCTAATTTTTTGCCAATTAACCCTTAAGTTATGGGCGGTCTTTGCCGATGATTGCTAATTGAGGGTTACTCAGTAGTGCGAACGAGACTCTTATTCACCCTCATTATGTCTCGCGGTCAAATTGCTGGAGCAATGCTAACAAAAGTGGGAACCGGTTTTGTGACAAAGCATTGCGACCACTAAAGACAAACGCCTACGACGTGCGGCGAACGATCGCCCCCCAATCTTTAAACGGGCGCAGTCGCACCTAGTTAGTAGTATTCTTTTGTCTCGCGGCAATCGAACTCCTTCTCCCCGCGGGGGAGAGTCCTCAAGTAGCAAAGCGATAGGACAACAAAGAGTCTGGGTTGAGGGGGGATGATAATGAAAGTATGGAGAAACAAAACTGGATACGCCTCTAAACTCACGACACAAGTGCAACACTTTGCTAGAAAGATATTGCAATGGGAAACACATCAAGACCGTTGATAGTTCCCCACCATTCACCCTAGCGCCATCTACAAGGATGGATACCGGCTTTCGCCGGCATGACGATCCGTGGTGTTTTCTAAAACTGCCCTTTTCCGATCCCCGTATGACAAGCAGCTGCGGCCTTTAATATTGAAACTGTCAGAGCCGCCCCGAAGCCATCTCCCCAACCCCTACCAAGGTCAAGCACCGGTTTTTTCCCTATACGATCAAGTAAAGCGCGGTGAGAATCACGAAATGTCACCGCACCGGCAATACAGTGATCAATACATGACGGCTCGATACTGTGCAGAATAGCTGCGCTTGCCGCCGCTACAAACCCATCCAAAACAACTGGTATTTTTTGGTACCTTGCGGCGATTATCGCTCCGGCGACTGCGGCAATATCGCGTCCACCAAGACGGCGCATCACCTGTAACGGATCTTCAAGCTTGCCACGGTGATGGATCAAGGCAGCATCTATCGCTTTACTTTTTGCCACCACCAAATCGGGCTTTTGTATCGCTGATCCTGATTGCGCCCAAAATGAAGCTGTCCCGCCATAAAGCGCCAATGAAACAGTCGCCGCCGAAGTCGTTGCTCCGGCTCCGACCACACCAACACCTACCAGATCGGGGTTTTCCGAGACAGCTTCCATACCAAAAGCAAATGTTGCTGCGCAATCCTTCTCGCTTAACGCCGCGCCATTTGTAATATCAGGTGTAGGTAATTCCGGAGCCAGTTCAACAATTTTCAACCCACAACCAACTGTGCCGGCAATTTGATTAACTGCGCCCTTACCGCTTGTTAGAGCCTCTATTTTGCTTTTGGTTTCATCAATACCATAGGCCGAAACACCGCGCTCGGCCACACCGTGCGAACTGGCAAACACTACTATTTGCGGCTTGTTGATTTTGGGCGGACATTGGCCTTGCCAGGCAGATAGCCATACAGCCAGCTCAGCTAATTTACCCAACTCGCCTGATGGCAACGCAATTTTAGCTTGTCGTTTAAGAGCTTTTTGATGACTGCTCACGTCAAAAGCAGGGACGTCCAGAATTAAATCTCGTAAATCATCAAATGGCTGTTGTTCAATCTGAAATACCAAAGCGTTGCTTCCTAACTCTCTTTATAAAGAATCGGCTGAATTGTATATTGCAGCAATTCACACTAAATTAACAGTAATCTTTGGTGACAATTTGGTAAACTGATTGTGTTTTGTATGTTATCACTCGAGTAACCCATACGTAAGGAAACACGGTTTGCGCTCAACATTAGGATTTTTTTCTATCTTCGCATTAGTCGTTGCCGGCCTGTTATTGCTGTTCAAATTTTTTGCCCCGGCTAGTTTGCAAAAC
Source organism: Robiginitomaculum sp. (assembly GCA_021647805.1). GTDB lineage: Bacteria > Pseudomonadota > Alphaproteobacteria > Caulobacterales > Maricaulaceae > Robiginitomaculum_B. The sequence goes on along the minus strand of JAKITZ010000028.1, from coordinate 11,171 downwards.
GAAAATGACCAAGCACAATTGATTTATTTGTTATTGTTTTTGGTGTTAATCGGCGGCGGAGCATTTGGTTCAAGCAAAGCGCCAATTACTGTCGCCATAAAACAAGCAATTACTTGGTTGGCAATATTCATGCTGGTGATAGTTGTCTACAGCTTTCGCGCTGAACTTAGCTCGATTACCGATCGCACTTATGCAGAATTAGTACCCGGAGAAGCCAGAGAATTATCGACAACACAAAACCAAAGCGGATTGATAGCAATAGCCATTCGCAAATCTGATGATGGGCATTTTTATGCCAATGCCAAAGTAAATAGAACTTCTATCAGGTTTCTTGTTGATACCGGCGCTTCAAGTATTGCTCTTAGTTTTGCTGATGCCAAAAGAATTGGCATTAAAATGAACGAACTGAATTATATCATCAATATCAGTACAGCTTCGGGGCAGACCCTAGGCGCACCAGTAATTCTGGATAAAGTCTCTATTGGTAAGATAGTTTTACGTGACGTAGAAGCGATCGTGATCAAAGACGGACTTAACATCTCTTTACTCGGTATGAGCTTCTTAGGACGTTTGCAAAAATTTGAAGCCAGTCGCAATCAATTAATTCTTAAAAAGTAAGACCATCACGCAACATCAGCAGGCCAGTAACAACCAACAAGACAGCAAACATTCGCCGTAAAATGATCGGCGAAAGTGAATGCGCCAAGCCAGCGCCAACCGGTGCCAAAGCCACAGTTAAAACTGAAATGGCCAAAAACCCCGGCAAATTTACAAAGCCAATAGAAAAAGGAACCGATCCATTTATCTGCCAACCGAAAATCATAAACACCAAAGCAGCAGGAAAACCGATAGCAACCCCAAAGCCGGCAGCAGTTCCAACCGCTCTATGAATTGGTTTGCCAGACAAAGTCATCAAAATAACACCAACCACACCACCGCCAATGCCGGCCATTGCTGAACTAAGGCCAATAAAACCAGCCAACAAAACTTTGCTGAAACCCCGTGGCATTTGCTCGGCAATTCTCCAATCAGGTTTGCCAAAACCCATCTGCAAAGAAATTAGGATCGCAAAGCCGCCAAAGCCGATAACCAACCATTGCCCCGGCAAGTAACTGGCCAATACCGCACCAATAACTGCTCCAGGGATAATCCATGGTATCCAGCTTTTAAGCACCCTAACATCCACCGCCCCACGTCGATAATGAGCAAAAGATGAACGCAATGATGTAACTATAATGGTTGCCAATGAGGTGGCGATCGCGGTTTTCATCGCTATGTCATCGGCAATATTAAACGACCTGAACACCGCATAAAGCGCTGGCACAATCACCACTCCACCGCCAACACCAAACATGCCAGCAATCAATCCGGCAAAAACCCCAGACAAGACCAGCACAGATATCAGGCTCAAATTATCAATTATCAATTCCATTAAGCTACAAATTTTTCTGGTAATACAGCCTTGGCTGCTTTGGCGATCACTCGCCAGTCTGCGCCAAGTTTTACACCTTCAACTGATAATATTTGCCGCCACTTCCTAGCACCCGGCTCGCCCGCAAACAAACCCAGCACATGACGGGTAATATCGTGCAATCGTGTACCATTACCTTGTTCCAGTGCTGCGTATTCGATCAGGCCTTGCACCACAGTTTCGCGTGTCACTGATGTTCTTTCATCATTAAATACCAACCGATCAGCTTGGGAAAATATCCACGGATTATGGTATGCAGCTCTGCCGATCATCGCTCCGTCAAGAGTTTCGCTTGCGCTTATTGCTTGCGGTAAATCCAGCAATCCACCGTTTAGAATTATTTGCAATTCTGGGAATTGTTGTTTTATTGACTTGACCAGCGAGTAATTCAATGGCGGAATTTCACGGTTTTGCTTGGGACTTAAACCTTTTAACCAAGCCTTTCTGGCATGAATGATAAAGGTTTGACAGCCGGCATCAGCCACTATTCCGATAAAATTCGGCAAGGTTTCTTCGACTGCCTGCTCATCAACCCCGACCCGACATTTTACGGTGACCGGAATCGAAACGGCTTGCTGCATTGCCGAAATACATTCAGCCACCAGCTGCGGCTCTAACATCAAAACTGCGCCAAACCTGCCCGATTGCACTCGATCCGACGGGCACCCGACATTGAGGTTGATTTCGTCATAGCCAAATTGCTCGCCGATGATCGCAGCTTCGGCTAGTTGCCCCGGATCGGAACCGCCAAGTTGTAATACTACCCGGTGCTCTAATGGTGAAAAACCCAACAAGCGTTCGCGATCACCATGAATTACCGCTGTCACCGTTAGCATCTCAGTATAAAGTACTGTTCGCTTAGTGATCAAACGCATAAAGCTACGATAATGGCGATCCGACCAATCCATCATCGGGGCAATACTTAAGTTATTATTGTGATTTTTGGTCAAACCCAAAATCCTGTTAAATCAAAAACCTGTTCTCGTAAAATATACCAGTTAAATGAGTTTGGATCCTAGACATAACAAAGCTTACAAAGCAGCCTTAAGGGCATCAACTAGGTCAGTCTTTTCCCAGCTAAATCCGCCTTCATCATCCGGAGAACGACCAAAATGTCCATAAGCAGACGTTCGTGCGTAAATTGCTTGATTTAAATTAAGGTGTGTACGAATGCCGCGCGGTGTAAGAGACATCACTTCGCGAATAGCTTTTGCTACTGCCGCTTCACTGACATTGCCCTTACCTCCCATATCCACATAAACAGACGTAGGCTCAGCAACACCAATTGCATATGAAAGCTGAATATTAACACGATCCGCAATACCAGCCGCCACTATATTCTTTGCAAGATAGCGAGCCGCATAAGCAGCACTACGGTCAACTTTCGTCGGATCTTTGCCAGAAAATGCGCCGCCGCCATGAGGCGCTGCGCCGCCATAAGTATCGACAATAATTTTACGTCCCGTCAGACCACAATCTCCATCTGGCCCGCCAATAACAAATTTGCCCGTAGGGTTGATATGCCAGATCGTTTCATCGGTGATCCAGCCTTTCGGCATGACTTCAAAAATATATGGTTTTACAATATCTGCAACATCTCTAGATGTCATGCTTGCATCCAAATGCTGGGTCGAGAGAACGATAGTACTTGCGCCAACTGGCACGCCATCTTCATAGCGAATCGTAACTTGTGATTTAGCATCAGGGCCAAGCGACGTTTTTCCCTCTTCTTTACGAGCCTTTGCCAGGCGTTCTAAAATTTTGTGGCTGTAATAAATGGGCGCTGGCATGAGGTCAGCCGTCTCTTTACAAGCATATCCAAACATAATCCCTTGGTCACCGGCTCCTTCTTCTTTGTGTAAGCCCGCATCTTTATCTACCCCTTGCGCAATATCAACACTTTGAGAATGAAGAAGAATGTCTATATCGGCAGTTTCCCAATGAAAGCCATTTTGCTCATAACCAATATCTTTAATGGCTGCGCGCACTACATCATCGATCATCTGATTGGAGATTTTATCTGATCCACGTGTCTCGCCAGCAATTACGACCTTATTCGTAGTAGTCAAGGTTTCTGCTGCGACGCGAATGTCCCATGGGGACATACCGTCTTTAATGCTCTCGCGAAAAAAAAGGTCAACGATTTCGTCTGAAATACGGTCTGAAACTTTATCTGGGTGCCCTTCGGACACGGACTCGGATGTAAAATCAAATACTTGGCTGGTCATAACGCACTCTTATGTTTTAAAGCTCTTCAAATTTTTTGTAGTTATTTTTAGAGGTGTGAGACGGCGGCAGAAAAGTGTGCAGCCTTGAATGTAATCTTATTTTTAATATCGATATTGATCAGGCTTATATGGTCCGTCAACAGGCAAACCGAGGTATTCGGATTGTTCGTCTGACAATCTTGACAGCTTGGCCCCCAACTTAGCAAGATGAAGTTTAGCAACTTTTTCGTCCAAGTGTTTAGGAAGCACATAGACTTTGTTTTCGTAGTCTTTATAATTTTCCCAAAGTTCTATTTGTGCCAACACCTGATTGGTGAAACTGGCAGACATAACAAAGCTCGGGTGACCTGTGCCGCAACCAAGATTAACAAGACGGCCTTCAGCCAAAATAATTAGGCGCTTGCCGTCCGGGAAAACAACTTCATCAACTTGTGGTTTCACATTGTCCCACTCATAATTGCGTAGTGCGTCAATTTGAATTTCGCTATCAAAATGCCCAATATTACAAACGATTGCACGATCCTTCATGGCTCGCATATGGTCAACGGTAATAACATCTTTATTACCAGTAGCCGTAACAAAAATATCGCAAACCGGTGCGGCTTCATCCATTGTCACAACTTCATAACCTTCCATTGCGGCCTGGAGCGCGCAAATCGGGTCAATTTCAGTGATCTTCACGCGCGCACCTTGTGAACGCAAACTTTCAGCAGAGCCTTTGCCAACATCACCAAACCCGCAAATTACAACAGTTTTGCCAGAAATCATAACATCGGTAGCGCGTTTAATGCTGTCTACCAGACTTTCTTTACAACCATACAAATTATCAAACTTAGATTTGGTTACACTGTCATTAACATTGATTGCAGGCACAACCAATTTGCCCGCTTTTTCCATTTGGTAAAGACGCATCACACCAGTTGTTGTTTCCTCTGAGAGACCCCTAATATCTTTCATAAGTTCTGGATATTCTTCATGCATAAGCACGGTCAAATCGCCACCATCATCCAAAATCATATTTGGTGTCCAACCATCTGGACCCTTAACAGTAGTATGAATGCACTCCCAAAACTCTTCGTCGGTTAATCCTTTCCAGGCAAAAACAGGAACACCTGTGACGGCAATGGCAGCCGCAGCTTGATCCTGAGTAGAGAAAATATTACAGGACGACCAACGTACTTCAGCGCCAAGCGCGGTCAGTGTTTCAATCAAAACCGCTGTCTGGATAGTCATGTGAAGACAGCCGGCAATGCGCGCGCCTTTCAAAGGTTTACTTTCTCCAAATTCAGCTCGCAGCGCCATAAGACCCGGCATTTCTGTTTCGGCAATATTAATTTCTTTACGACCCCAATTGGCCAAAGAGATATCTGCAACTTTAAAATCTTGTCGAGTCATCTTAAATCCCATTATTTACTCATATACGAAAACATTAACTAGAGGCGTATAGAGAATTTAATAAGCGTTCACAATCATTATTTTTATAGCTAATAATATTTTCACAAATACTTATAGTTGATTTAGACACCCATGAAGAATAGTCCCGCTTATGGAATACATGCTCGGCCTATGCGTCTTGCACAGCTTCATATAAAATGAGATAAAATCAAGATAGTTTCGCCGAAGTGGTAGGAATCCCACGATAATACGTGCATAGTAAACTCGCATGAATAAATATACCCAGAATTATTGATGGAGTAAGGCTATTTCATATACGATAAATCATATCGCACAGCTTATTGAGCGCGCTGAAAACCTATCTAAGCAAGGCACTCTCTCGCTTTCAACAATTTCACGCAAATTGCTTAACGATGGCAAAGGTCTTACGCGGCTAAAAAATGGCGGACAATGCACGCTAAAAACCTTAGAAACAGCATTTCAGAAACTCGAAACATTAGAAATTGAAGCGCACCTAAGAGATGACACAATACCTCAGGCAACTCCTTTGAACCACCTACAAAGATTAGAAGCTGAAAGCATTCACATTATGCGCGAAGTTATCGCCCAATGTGAAAACCCTGTTATGCTCTATAGCGTTGGTAAAGACAGCTCCGTGATGTTGCACCTTGCCCTAAAAGCTTTTTACCCCTCTTTGCCTCCTTTTCCGTTTTTGCATATTGATACAGGCTGGAAATTCAAAGAAATGATTGCGTTCAGAGACAGACGCATGAAAGAATTAAAGCTTAAACTACTTGTACATACAAACCCAGATGGACTTGAGCAAAACATCAATCCGTTCACGCATGGCTCTGTAACACACACTGATATAATGAAAACACAAGGCCTCAAACAGGCTTTGGATCACTATGGATTTACGGCGGCATTTGGCGGCGCACGGCGCGACGAGGAAAAATCCAGAGCCAAAGAGAGAATTTTCTCCTTTAGGACGACATCGCACCAATGGGATCCAAAAAATCAACGCCCCGAGCTTTGGAATATATATAATGCGCGTATTTCTAAGGGGCAAAGCATGCGTGTATTTCCATTATCCAATTGGACGGAACTAGATATCTGGCAATATATTTATACGGAACAAATTCAAATACCTGAGCTTTATTTTGCAGCACCGCGTAAAGTCGTTGATCGAGGTGGTGCATTGATAATGGTAGATGACGATAGAATGCCCTTAAAAGATGGCGAAAAACCTCAAGAAAAAATGGTACGGTTTCGCACCCTTGGCTGCTACCCTCTGACTGGCGCGATAGAAAGCTCTGCCAGCACTCTTCCGGATATTATTCGTGAGGTGCTGATAACTAAAACATCTGAACGACAGGGAAGAATCATTGATGCAGATAATGGAGCCAGCATGGAGGACAAAAAGCGGGAAGGGTATTTCTAATGACTGACCAAGAGCAAATAATTTCCAAAGACATAGTTAGTTATCTCAAAACCCAAAAAGAAAAAAGTTTTTTGCGATTTATTACATGTGGCAGTGTCGATGATGGAAAATCCACGCTCATTGGCAGGCTATTATATGATAGCAAACTTGTTTATGAAGACCAACTTAACGCAATCAAAAATGATAGTAAAAAATTCGGCACACAAGGCGGCGAAATTGATTTCGCATTATTGGTTGACGGTTTGGCCGCTGAAAGGGAGCAGGGAATAACCATTGATGTTGCGTATAAATTTTTCTCAACAAGTAAAAGAAAATTCATTGTTGCAGACACACCCGGACATGAACAATACACACGAAACATGGCAACAGGTGCATCAACGGCTAACTTAGCCATCCTTCTTATTGATGCCCGTCACGGCATTCAAGTGCAAACCCGCCGGCACAGCTACATCGCTTCCTTGCTTGGGATAAAATCCATAGTAGTAGCTATAAACAAGATGGATTTGGCAGACTATTCTCAATACACGTTTAATTCAATTGAGGAAGATTTTCGTTCATTTTCTAAAAGCCTTGGCTTTGATCATATAAGATGCATTCCTATATCAGCATTAAATGGAGATAATATAACAACCAAGTCCGAGCGCATGCCTTGGTATCAGGGGTCTTGTTTGTTGCAACACCTTGAAACAGTTGATGTGAATTCCAACCAAAATGACGGCGAATTTCGATTTCCTGTTCAATGGGTAAACCGTCCAGATTTAAATTTTCGCGGGTTTTCAGGAACAATTGCCTCAGGGCAGGTCAATGTAGGAGATGAGATAATTGTCATTCCTTCCGGACAAAAGTCAAAGGTGAAAAAGATTGTAACTATGGGGAATGATTTGGAATATGCCCGTAAACATCAATCCGTTACATTAACCTTACATGACGAAATTGACATTTCTCGTGGCGACTTAATTTGTGGCCGCTCGCATCCTGCACAACAGTCAAATCAAATACAAGCGCATATTTTATGGATGGCAGAGAAACACCTTTTTCCTGGACGGGGATACTTACTCAAAACAATAAATAAGACAGTACCTGCTACGGTCACATCTTTAAAACATAAAGTTAACGTGAACGACTTTTCCAAAGAAGCCGGCAACATTCTCAAATTGAATGAAGTGGGTTTATGTAACATATATCTTGATGAACCTATTGCATTTGACCCTTATTCAAACAATCGACAAACAGGAAGCTTCATCCTTATTGACCGCCAAACCAATGATACGGTTGGAATGGGAGTTATAAATTTCTCTTTGCGTAGAGCTGCAAATATTGTCTGGCAAAACACACAGGTAGGCAAAACCCAGCGAGCCGAACAAAAACACCAAAAGCCGGTCATTCTCTGGTTTACCGGCCTAAGTGGTTCAGGAAAGTCTACCATAGCTAATTTAGTCGAAAGAAAACTGTTTGATATTGGCCGGCATACTTACCTTCTTGATGGAGATAATATCAGACACGGGTTAAATAAAGACTTGGGATTTACAGACATAGACCGAGTAGAAAATATTAGGCGGATTAGCGAAACAGCAAAACTTATGGTTGATGCCGGCCTTATTGTTCTGGTTGCATTTATCTCTCCGTTTACAGCCGAAAGAAACGACGCGCGGTGCACTGTCAATAAAGACGAGTTTGTTGAAATTTATATCAACACATCTCTTGAAGAAGCCGAAAAACGGGATGTAAAAGGTCTTTACGCAAAGGCACGTCGTGGAGAAATCAAAAACTTTACGGGTATTGATAGTGAGTACCAAGCGCCTCACGCCCCGGAAATTGAAATTAACACTTTGAGTTTATCCGCAGAAGAAGCGGCAATGAAAATTATTGATTATCTACAGAAAAATGAATTCATAGTACGGACTGAATCATAACTTATACATGATTGGCACTTTCAAGGATAATGTTTCAACACATAACTAAACCGTTTTTAAAGCCTAATAACCCGTAATTTTCTATTTCGTGTTTTGTATAGACCGCCCTCAAACAAACAATGTAATAGCCAAGCAACCGCTTTTTTTGGTAAATATTTTTGTGTTTACGTATTTGGCTACCACCCTTTTTAAAACGGGGATAACTATAATCAATCCTATTCGTGTCCCATGCCTTTATGGTGAACACCTTAACAACTAAGGATGATGCGATGAACAAAACCCCGAATTTGGATCTAACCTATCTCGTTGAAGCACAAGCCCAAAAGCATGTAACTGTTAACCAAGCCATTCGTTCGTTAGATGCACTTGTACAACTAAATGTGGTTGAACGTGGGTTACTCACACCGCCAACAACCCCCGTTAACGGTACATCTTATCTGATTGGTACAGCAGCCACAGAAGATTGGGTTAATCAGGATCAAAATGTTGCAAGCTATCAAGATGGTGCTTGGGAATTCCATACACCAAAAAACGGATGGATCGCTTGGGTTTTATCTGAAGGCATTCTGTGTGTGTTTAATGGGTCAGCATGGACGGATCTGCCAAATGCCATGTTTGCAGCACAACCGGCAGGCTATTTGCAACGACTTAGCAGAACCAGTGATAATGATGATGCAGCAATAAACTACCAAACCGGATTTCAAACACACGCCCTAGCCGGGTTATTGGGGGATACCAATTATACCGTAAAGGTCTCGCCAGATGGCATTTTGTTTACAGACGCAATTGTCGTAGAAAATACAACAGGCACTGTTACATTCCCGCAAAATCCGAGCTTTCAGGTTTATTGTAATTACAAACAGTATATTGCGGCCAATAACTGGGTCAAAATTGATACCAATGTAGAGAATTATGATCGCAGTAATGACTATGACATAGGGACAAAACGCCTGAATATACCTGTGGACGGCCAATACCATTTTGAAGGGATCGTCAAACTTTCCAGCGATGGCACGCCACCAACAATCATCTATTTAACACTATTTAAAAATGGTGTGCAGGAACTATTTACGCAAACAGAGTATAGCCCGGCAACAACCTCCTCCAATAACACAATTAGCTTAAGTAACACCCTTGACCTAGTCGCGGGAGACTACGTGGAATTATTTACTTTCTTTGCTACTAATGACAGCGACCTGACAGCTGCCCTAAGTGTGTTTAGCGGGTTTCGAGTGTCGTAACCTCGATGCCTCATTCTCAAATTTTTATTGACTTCAAGCTTTTTTCTTGATTTTTTCTTTTTCCTTAAGAGCTTCGAATTGATCTACGCTAGCCTGTTGTACTTTGAAAGCACAAGATACAACCCCTTCTCCTAGTCTACGTGCATTAATCACAGTAAATTCCCGTTCACCAATTGCCATTTCTCCGCTGTCTGAGTACGATCCGGTAATTCCGACTTGCAAGGTATATCTTCCAGACGGCAGAGGAATACCCTTACTAAAATTGAACGCGACCCGGCGCAATTCGTCCGGTTTTTTGGCTATGCGCATTTCGCAAAGCTCTGATAAAACTTTTACCCCATCTTGATTGAACAACCGCACGAACGCTGTTCCTTGCTTGAAATCGGCCGGGGTTACATAATCGAAAGCTATCTGTAGGCCGTGTTCTGAATTCAAGGCCGCGCCGCTCTGACCTAAGACATCTGCGATCTCCACATTAGATAAGACGAACCCTTCTTGCTGCTCGACCGCAGCGCTAGATTTCAGGCTTTTTTGCAATTTACGAAGGCTGATATTACGCATAAATTCAGTATATCGCTTTACCGCCATCTCTGATGGCCCGATATACTCTACCTTGCCTTGCTCGATGAAGGCTGCGCGGGAACAGAGGTGTGTAATTGCCGTCATATTATGAGAAACCAGCACTACAGTCTTGCCCTCATCTCGAAGCTCTTGCATTTTCAGGCTACATGCTTCGCGAAAATTTATATCTCCGACGGCCAAAACTTCGTCAATAAGTAAAATTTCAGCGTCGGCATGCACAGCCACAGCAAAGCCCAGCCTTCCGGGCATGCCTTTGGAGTATTGGCGAACAGGCCGGTCGAACCACTTACCTAAATCACAGAATTCCTGTATTTCTGGCATGCGTTTATCGATTTCTTTTTTACTCATACCCATGATTGTTGCCAAAAGTCGCACATTTTCACGCCCGGTGAAAGACGGGTTCATACCTGCATTTAGTTCGATCATTGGAAAAACGGAGCCATTGATCTTTATGTCTCCCTTGCTAGATGCGGAAACGCCAGAGATTACTTTGAGCAAAGTGCTTTTGCCGGCACCATTGCGCCCAATAATACCCATCAGCTCACCCTTGCGTACTTCCAGATCGATCCCATCTAGGGCAAAGGTCGCTTTGCTGCTCCGAAAAGATGATATTTTTCTCGTCTTCAAGAATTTCCAGAGATTAGCAAATGATAGATCAAATAGCGTACCATAGGCCTTCGATACTTGTGATATCTGTAGTGCAAGCTCTTCCCCAACTGGCAAAGAAGATGATTTGATAGCCAAGTCCTTTGGTAGAGCGTCGGCAACCAGAACCTTACTCTTCTTGGCCTTAACAACAGGCTTCTTGGGAGTTTTTGTTGAAGATTTGTTAGGCATTACAAGGCATCCGCAAAATGTTTAGACAGCTTTATGTACAAGAACAGGCCAATCGGGAAAAGA
>JAKITZ010000260.1 GCA_021647805.1 Robiginitomaculum sp. | reverse complement strand
CATTGAATTGCTCGCCAGGCAATTTGTCAAAAACAGCAAAAAATTTGACCCACTTATGAAAAGCTCAGGGAAGCAATCGGGTAAGCAGGACAACGGCACGGAAGTCATTAATTTAATGCAAGTTGGTGGTCCACACCAAGTCATGTTAGAGGTGAAAATTGCCGAAGTTTCGCGAACAATGATGCAACAAATGGGAATAAATCTTTCCGCAATTCAAGCCGGAAGGCCATTTAAAATCGGCGCGGTTAACGGCGGGTCCAGTTTTCCGAACGCGTTAGACCCGCAGGGTAATCTTCAACCTTTATTTCCCAACGACCAAGCTTGGACCAATTTAAATGATGCGCCCATTGGTCCACCGGTGTCGTTATTTCAGCCGACGACTGCAACGATCGCTGGGGCGGGTTTGTTTGCCAGTTTTTTGAGTGGGAACACGTATTTTAATCTGGTTTTAGATGCCTCAAAAACCAATGGGATGGCAAAGATTCTCGCAGAACCGACGTTAACGACATTAAGTGGTGAAACGGCAGAGTTTTTGTCGGGCGGCGAGTTTCCCATACCTATTTGGAATGGAAATGATGGTACGACGATTATTTTTAAAAAATACGGTATATCAGTAAAAATGCTACCCATCGTACTCAATTCGAAGCGTATCAATCTCAATTTAAGTATTGGCGTGAGTGAATTATCACGAGATGCGGACGTAACCGTCGGGGTTCCAGGTTCCACATCTGCTTTTTCCATTCCGTCCTTAACCACTCGCAGCACTAGCTCTACCCTGGAGCTAATGGATGGGCAGACTATGGGTGTTTCAGGCTTGATCAGTGATAAAATGCGCGAGTCAGTTAGTAAATTTCCCGGCCTCGGTGACATACCCATTTTGGGCGCACTTTTTCGCAGCCAATCATTTATTCAGGAAGAAACCGAATTAGTTATGTTTGTGACCGTTCATCTGGCTCAGCCCATTAATCCAAACGACATTCGTTTACCTACCGACGCTTTCAAAGCACCTAGCGATGCTGATTTTTTCTTGTTTGGCCGCATGGCTGATGATGTCAATGACTCATCTGATGTGTTGGCGAACGATGGTAAAGGTTACCTCCCTAAAAAACGAAATGCAAGCTATCCAATGCAAATTGGCGGCCCCACATTTGGCCATCAACTTTGAGGTGTGCATATGAAAAATAAATTCAGAATCAAATGGCATCTTTCACAACGTTTAGCGTTTTTATTTTTAGTGATTTTTTTTTCGGGTTGTGCTTCAGTTCAAAAAAATGAGCCAAAAAAGCTTGGGAGTAGTGTACGCGCGATGATTAAAGCGCAAATATATGACCGAAGTACCATAAAAAATCCACCATTGGACGTAGTAGAGGGTATGGACAGTAAAAAAGCCATTGGGAATTTAAGAGAAACCTATCGAAAAACGATGGCTAACAAGCAACAAACAAAGGAAATAAAATTACAAGGAAAGGAATAGTTAAGAACATGTTGGTCTTTATATTTGGTGATAACAATGCTCAATTATTTCAAAAAACAGTCAGGCTCCATTATGCCAGTTACTGCCTTAGCGATGGCATCTATTATCGGTATGGCGGGGTTGGTATTTGATTCCGGAAATGTCTTTGTTAACAAAACCAAATTGCAGAACTTGCTTGACTCTGCGGCATTGGGTTCTGCCAAGGTGCTTAGTGATAGTAGAAGCCAATTTTTAGCCAGTCAAGCGGCAAGAGAAATCATTAGCAATACGCTTGCTCAACCGGGATACAGTCAATTGGCTGATATCGGCTTAGCGGCAAATTCTTTTGTTATTCAATACTCATCTACCCGCAATCCCTTTGTCGCAAACCCTGCCGCGACGCGGTATGTTCGTATACGGTTAAACGAGGGTGTTGTTCAGATTGACAGCCTATTTATGACCGGTGCTGGTATATCTAATTATGAGTTTACCGGCAGTGCCGTTGCCGGTCCTAGTCCAGCACTGAGCACTGTGTGCAATGTTTTACCTGCAATTATATGCGGTGACCCGGCGGTTCTACCCGATGCGGGTGGTCTGTTTGGTTACCATTACGGTGCCCAAGTGACACTGGCCATGGGGAATATACAAAATAATGACATTGGTCCGGGGAATTATCAATTGCTGGACTTGGCGGAACATGGCAACGATGCAAGCTTGCGTGCCAGTTTGGCGGGTGATTCCACTGCCTGTGTTACTCAAAATAGCACGGTTGAAACCAAACCGGGAGTGAATAGAGGCCCGGTTTCGCAAGGGTTTAACACACGATTTGGGATTTACAATGGCCCTGTGTCTGCGACATATTAGCCGCCTGACTTGGTAACCGATGCCGGTGCCAATAACTACCCTGATACACATATGTCCTACCTCATAGACAACATGATAAAGAGTTATGATGAGCCTGATGATGGCCTTCCTCAGCGCCGGGTTGTGGCCGTTCCGTTTGGAAATTGTGATGGCACGATTAATGGGCAGGGAAGCGTCGAAGTCATTGGCTTTGGCTGTGTTTTTCTCAATCAGCCGGCCCAAAATAATGGCGCACTACAAACGGTGCAAGTATTTGGAGAGCTTATTCGGGATTGCCGATCAAATGGAGTGCCTAA
>JAKITZ010000259.1 GCA_021647805.1 Robiginitomaculum sp. | reverse complement strand
CCAAAAGACCGCATTCAATATGGGCAAAACACGACATATTAGCCTTGCGAGTTTTAGCCGTTTTATCCTTGTTTGCCGGCTTTATTATCGCCGGGTCATCTTGGTCGGGGCGCATTGAAACTGCATTTTATCCCGGATATTTACATCAAGATAATGTCAGCGCCACAGTAGAGGCTTGGGTCAATGCACCGGAATATGCTGTTTTGCCGCCGTTGTTTTTATCAGCAGACCCCCAAGATAATATCTCGGTGCTGGCGGGATCGGAATTTGTCGTTCGGGTTACTGGGGTGCGTAGACCTCCGCTTTTGTCAGCAAACGGTAAATCCAAATCAAAGCAAAAACTAACCGAATTAAGCGATGGGGTTTATGAGGGACGCATCATAATTGAAGGATCGGTGCAGCTATCGTTAAGCAGATCTGTCAAAGCTAATTGGGTTATTAGCCAGCGAAAAGATACTGCGCCAGTCATAGAATTTGCCGAGCAACCAAAAGCAAATGAAATTGACGAATTAGAGTTTACTATTACCGGTTCCGACGATTTTGGTATTGAACAAGCATGGCTACTTATTTCCACTGATGAGCCGGGTGGTTTTACCAAAGCGGATAAGATCGAGCTGGTGACCCCACAAACAAAAGAGCTTAACCAAACATTGGAGCTTGATCTAACGCAGCATGTTTTGGCAGGCCTACCGGTTATTTTGCATTTAGAAGCTATTGATGGTGCTGGACAGATCAGCACAAGTAAGCTGGCAGAACTAATCTTGCCGGAAAAACTGTTGATCCAACCTTTGGCCAAAGCGGTGGCCGAGCAACGGCTAATGATCATGCGCTCGCCGGAGCAGTATGTCAGCCCGCCGCCAAATAAACAGCCAACAGTCTTATTGGATAATGATCGACTATTTACCGAACAACCATTATTTCGCTTATCACAAGCCCCGGCAAAAATTCAACGAGCCGCAGCTTTAATGCGCTCGATCATGCGCGCCCCGGAAATTGGCATTAAAGACCCTTATGTTTGGCTGGGTCTTTCGTATGTTCAACAAAGATTGCGCAACGCAAGAAACAGAGCCGAGCTTGATGATCTTGAACTGCAAATGTGGCAAATTAGCTTGCGCGCCGAAGGCGGCGAACTTGAAACCGCCGCTGCCGCCATGCGGTTAGCAGAAAAAGCCTTGCAAAATGGGTTGTTGCTTGGTGCGGATCCATCGGAGTTGCAACGACTTAGTCAAAAATATGAAATGACGGTAAAGAGGTATTTACAAGCCTTGGCCAAACAGGCCGTACAACAACAGGCCGAAAATGGTGGCGCTGGCGGCAATACTATGACCGGTGATCAACTGCAAGAAATGCTAAAAACCCTGCAGGAATTAACCGAACTTGGAGCGATAAATGATGCCAGAGCCTTGCTAAAAGCGCTGGCCGAATTATTGCGAAACCTGCAAATGCAAATGGCGTTTGGCGGTCAGGGCGATGGCTCACAAAATGATATTGTTTCGGAAGCCATGCGTAAAGCATTAGAAGAATTGGGCGAAATGTTAGGCCAACAACGAGAAATACTTGATCAGGCGCAACAACAAAATAATGCCGCAGAAAATGGCGAAGCCGGACAACAAAGTGATCAGGGCAGCTCGTCGGATTTGGCTAAACAACAAGGGGGCTTGCAAGGCTCGTTAAACGAACTTGGCGAGACGGATGTGTTACAAGGCAGTAAGGCCAAAGCTGCTTTAGATGGCGCAGAGACTGCCATGGGTGAGGCCAAGGGCGCATTACAGCGCGGGAACAGTGAACAAGCATTATCCGCAGGCCAAGAAGCGTTGGGGCAGTTACGTGAGGGCGCACAAACCTTAGCTGGTGAAATGCTTGATCGCCGTGAGAGCAATGATCGCAATCGCGATCCGTTTGGGCGGCAAAGCAATTCCGGTTTGCAAAGCGCAGAAGGTGGATTGGTTCCTGATATGATCGACCCGCAACAAGCCAGAAAAATCCTGCAAGAGCTGCGCAAAAGAGCGGCAGAACAGCGGCGCTCGAAACAAGAACTGGAATATCTTGATCGTTTGTTAGAGCGGTTTTAAGTTGAAAAAATAAGAAATAAAAATGCAAAACATCAATACATTAAAACCACTGGTTTTATCTGTTATAATAATTGGAATTGTAACTTTAGGGCTTAATGCCAAAGCCAATGATGCGGAAGATCCATATATGAAAGTTCTGGAGAGCTTTAATTTTCCTAGCAGTAACTGTGATACATCAGCAATTACCCTGCCGAACCGGCCATTAACCGGTTCTGATATTAACCGCTTCACTCGTAAATTTGAACGCAGAAAACTGTGCGAAGATCAACTGATGCTTGCTGATCGCAATGCTTTAAGCTTGGTTGTGCAAAGAATTGGTGGTAGCAAGGAGCAAAATAATGGCGAGTTTAATTGGACAATTCCTCAAGAGTGTAATTGTTCGAAAGAAATTGGAAACCTGATCAATCAATTACAAAGTCGCGATCAGGCAAGCGTATCTAAGTATCAAGCCGATTATTACGCCTTGTCGCAGGCAATAGCGGCCAGACGTTAATCAACACACGAGCCGTTATATATCACGGGTCTATCCCAGATAACGCATAGAATGTA
>JAKITZ010000027.1 GCA_021647805.1 Robiginitomaculum sp. | reverse complement strand
AGTATCAAGTTCGTAGATACGGCGTGTTCCGTCTATTGTCACTTTGGCAAATCCATTATCGCGGAGCACTTTTAATTGTTGAGAGATTGCTGATTGACCAATTCCAAATTTCTCGTGGACAATATCAACAATGGCGCCCGAAATAACAAATCGTCTGACAGTAATTGGAGAATGTGGCGCCTAACAGGGTCACCCAAAACATCAAATGCGTGCATTACTCACCTGTATAAAATTTTACTGTCCGATTAGCCATGGCGTGTGCGATTTCAGCGGATTTTCCTGAAGCAATATGAGCTGCGCCCCAGTTTTTCGCGGAATTGCGCATGAAAGCCTTACCATTGTCTGATGCCATCCATGCGGCATTTTCTTCTGAGTTAACAGTGGCACCATTATTTACCAGATGATAGCTGAGGGCAAGAAAGGACAGTTCCCATCCGACGCCCGTTGCGCCAGGGCCATATTGCTTCCAATGGGATTCGCTATCAGCATCTTTGAGCATCACATGTTCGAGCAATAACTGAGTGCCTAGTTCTTTTGGTTCCAACCTTACTTTAACCCAACTCGTATTGTTCCCAACCTCCCACGTTACATCAAGCGCTTTGGGTGGGTCACACCGGGTAATCTTGCCGCCTGCATGGCCTTTGAGTTGGTACAGCCCTTCGAGATGCAGATCGCCACTGACGGTAAGAAACCAACGCGGTATTAGCTCTGGGTTTGTCAGTGCATCCCATAGATCATCAATCTTGGTGCGAAATATTTGCGTACCAGTTACGCTACGGGCAGGTTTGCCCCTGTACGTTATTTCCTCCGTGCCTCTAAACTCAAGGCCTGATGCGCTACCATAATCCATAATTGCTTCCCTAATATTAGTTAGAATTAATATCAAATAAGTATGCAAGTTTTATATAATAAAAACAAAATCTATCAATTTGGTAATGTATGCAAAATGCGTTCGGCCAAACATAAAAGTGTGTAACAAATGTGTAAGTCTTTATCCGTTTATTGGAAAATCAAGGTATTTTATAGGCTCTGCTTCAGTTGATAAAAATGGTGATCCCGGCGCGATTCGAACGCGCGACCCCCAGATTAGGAATCTGGTGCTCTATCCTACTGAGCTACGGGACCAAAACAGTCTTACTTTTGTTAAAAAGGCTATTCCTTAAAAAACGAACAAGGCAATGTCCGGTTGGTGAAAAAGAGGTATAATTACTTATCAGCTTCACGACGAGCAGTTCTTGCAGCAAATCTAGCTGGGTGCAAAGCCGTAGCCGCCTCTTTTTCCAAAGGTGATGAGTGGCCAAGAATATCAGCAACAATCGCTTTGGCTAATATCGGCGCCAAGGTTAATCCACGCGAACCAAGACCATTTAACATATACAACCCAGATTGCACCGGTGCCGAAGAGTAATCGTCAAGCTTACCCCAATATTGCTTTGCCCATGCTTTGCATTTATCGAAATCTGGCACTTGTCCGGCCAATGGTTGCAGGTCAGGACTGGCGGCGCGGTAGCTTGTTCTGCCGGTTAAAGTTGAGGCATCTATCTGATTTACTAGTTCTGGAAGTAAGGCCTCTAACTCAGCAAGGTTTCTACGATGATCGCTAGGTTTAACACTTGTATCAGTTACTTCGTCTACTCGATCATGGGTCGCTCCAAAAAGCAATTCCTCAGAACCGACAGATAGCGCATAGGATTTGCCAATAATTGGTGTTTTGGGTCTGTCGGTTATATTGCCGGCAATTGATATCTGCCCGCGTAATTTTCGTAAAACCGGCAGACCTAATCCGGCTATTTCTCCGACTCCATGTGCCAATACAACTATATCGGTTCTGGCAATCACCTTGTCATTTTCATCACGAGCTACCCACTGCCCACTTTCGTTGGCTAACTTAGTTACATGTTTTGCAACAATATCAGCATTTGCGACCAAAGTTTGTATTGCTTTGACCGGTTGTAATGTACCAGCGGTGGAAAGTTGCAGTTCTTGTTTTTCAGCATTTAATGCCAGCATATCATCGGGCAGTGCTTTATATAGGAAAAGTTTGGCAAATTTGTCCCATTGTTCCGGCGATTGCGCCATACGGCTGATGCCGGTTTGCTTGAAACTTGAACTGGCGTTTTGCTGATAAAATTGAATGGCATAACAAAATGCCGTGCGGTAAAATCGTGCCAATGGCGTATCGTCTAAATCCAGCCGTGGACTTACCAGACCAATCGGGTTACCGCTGGCACCACTTGCTAGGCCAGAGCTATCAATGAGTAGGCAATCCATACCATGCCTTGCAAGTTGATGAACCAAACAAGCACCAGCAATGCCGCCGCCAATGACCATTACGGTTTTTGGGGTCACTGTCGGATCAGGCGAGGGCTGTTTACGAGTAAGAACCGCTTCCAACCGATGGCGTTTATATCCGTGTCCGGGTTTTTTCTCTATTTCAAACCCGACGTGGTTTAATCCGCGACATACCGACCCGGCAACACTAAAACTTGCCAAATGAGCCTCGGGTGCGCTTAGCCTATATATTTCATCAAAAACTTGAGTTGACCACATTTGCGGATTTTTCGCCGGAGAAAACCCATCAAGAAACCAGCTATCAACATTTGCTTGTAATTGTGGCAGCATTTCGCCAACTGGCCCATATAACAGGCTTATCTGTATATCTGTTCCAATATGACAGTGATGAAAGCCTTTAATCGCTGGTGGTAAAACCGCGCGAAGTTCTGTGGCTTCATCAGTTAATTCTGTAAATCGTAAATGGGCACGAGCCATTTCTTCTGCCGATAGTGGGCTGCCTTCCACTGATATATAATGCAGTTTTTGCCCCGGCTGGCAGGTTTTGCGCCATAAAGCGATACTTGCCAGAAAATTTAACCCAGTTCCAAAGCCCAGCTCAGCAATAGTATGAAGCGGTTGCTCATTCCAGCGTTTAGGAAGGCCGCAGCCGTTTAGGAATACAGTTTTTGTTTCTTGAATGCCGTCAGCGGAAGAAAAATAAACATCTTGCGAAATTTTATCTTGTGGCTCGCCAGTCTCGCTCCACAATAGTTGTGCTCTTGGCAACCCAAAAAAATCTACTGCCATCTTGTTCCGTTCTGAAACATATTATAAGCCTTTTCGAGCAAAAGCAGGTAATGGTTTTGAGGTTAGGGAATGTGACCCCAAAAAACAGAATACCCTCCTGATTCAATTGAGCTTGAATGGCTTTAGATAAAAGCCACCCGTGAAGAATGACTGCTTAAAGCTAATGCTGCTTAATAATTACTCGTCACCGCTTGCTGCTGGAACTTCCTCAACTGCAATGTCATCAACATTTGCTTCGACTTGCTCTATTTCGATTTGTATGTCCGATGTTACTTCAGAAACCGGTTCAACATTTTCTACGGTTTCTGCTTCGATAACCTGCGGAGCATCTTGCATTGCTGGAGCAGATGTATCAGCTACTTCTGCAACGGTATCGTCCATCATATTTTCGGCCATATCAGCTACCATTTTCTCCGTAGCTTCTTTTATCACTTCTTTTGATACTACAGCTTCATTGCTCTTATCTGTAGAAATAGTTGCACCTAAAATAACCTCGCCGGTATTGCTAACCATTCCCTTTGCTATATTGGCAACAGTGTTTGCTTTGTCATTAGCTTTTTGCTTAGCCAGCTTTGGATCATCCTTGATTATAAAAACTGAAACCAAGGTTGCGGCAATAAGTACACCAATTACCCGCACCCATATATTGATACCATTACTTTTGGACATGTTTCTCTCCCTCTTCAAAACAGAACCCAGAACCATTTCTATACATAAAGGATTGTCATCTGTCCTCAAGAATAAAGGGGTTTTATTTAACTGTGACTATACTGCCTCAATGCTGGATAAGGCTTCTTCAAGTTCAGCAAAAGTTGGTTGGGCTGGACTAGGCACAACACCGCGTCCTAACTCAACAGAAATTTGCGCTGCGTTACCATGCAGATGCGCAACCAAAACTGTCTGAATTATCTTATAAAACGTGGCTTCTTCATCAATAACTGCCTGTAACCTGGTTCCGAAAGGTCCAACCAGACCATAAGCCAAAAACACGCCCAAGAACGTACCGACCAAGGCCGAACCAATCATCTGTCCCAAATATTCCGGTGGTGCAGTAATTGCCCCCATGGTTTTAACAATACCCAAAACCGCAGCAACAATTCCCAAGGCCGGCAAAGCATCGGCCATATTTTGAATTGCGTGTGCCGGATCAAGTGCTTCATGATGGTGTTTTTCTAATTGCCGCTCCATAGCGTCTTCTACCTGATGCGGATCCTCAAGGTTCATTGTCATCATCCGCAAAGTGTCGCAAATAAAGTCAGTTGCAAAATGGTCTTTCAAAATTCTAGGGTATTGGGAGAATATGGCGCTGTCTTTCGGGTTCTCGATATGGGTTTCCAGCGCGATCACACCTTTCATCTTCATAGTCTTGGTCAACGTAAATAATAATGCCAACAAATCCGAATAGTCAGTCTTCTTCCATTTTACGCCAACAGCCATTTTAATGACGCCAGCGGCAGCCCCAATCGAGGTTTTACCCTTATTACCGATCATCAAAGCTCCCACAGCAGCTCCTCCGATCATCATCATCTCAAAGGGCACAGCTTTTAACACTGGAGCCATCTGCCCACCGGACAAAATAAACCCGCCAAATACCATACCGAAAACGATTATTACTCCAATGACCTGTAACATTAGTTATAGCTTTCCTGCTCGTCAAAACCTTACTGAGATCTTTGAACTGTCCCAATCTGGCACTATCATGACTTGGAATGCTTAATGCAGTGTTGCCTTAATTAAATCTTTTTGTGTATTATTGCGGAACTAAAAAATGGGTGCTAAGGTAAAATCTCTGGAACCGACCACTCGCGAGGGACACCGCGTTTGTAATTTAGCCGGCCCAGGAGCTGTCAGAATGTTAAAAATCAAATCACTGGCTATTGTAATAGTTCTTGCTGGGATCAGCCCCAGCATTGCATCTGAGCCATGTCAAGCACCAAAGGTACCGGATATGCCGGCAAATGGTGCTGTTATAACTTATGAGCAATTAAATAGTTCTGCCAGCACGGTTGCCGCTTTTTCCGAAGACAATACGGCTTATAAGACTTGCCTTGACCATATAATTATCGCTCCGGGTGATCACTCAAGAACTAGGTGGAGAGAAGCCCTGGAAGCATATAACCAAAGCATTCCTACCGAACATGCTATTTGGGCGACTTATGAAAAGCTTTCAAGGGATTGGGTCGCGGCCAATCAAGCAAACAAATAAACTTCAACAGATAATATTCATTTCAGTATTCAGGAACCAAAAATGAAAAATTTCAAATTTGCCATCGCCATTTCAATGATCACCGTATTTTCTACGGCAACGATAGCCGCAGATGGATACCGTCCGCAAAACGATGCTCAGCGTAATTACAAAGCCTGTCCGCTTGATATGATGGTAAAAGGCGTGGATCTTGTTGGATCAATGTGTGGCACTTTGCCTAAACGTCCAGTATTTCCTGGATATAAAGATGCGTTTACCGGCAAATTATCAAAAGCTGAACTTGATGCATTTTCGGCGAGATTGGGAGTATTCAAAAACTTAGTGGCTCAATATCAAAGCTGTATCAATAACCGGGTGATGGCTGATGGCTCATTATCGAATGACACCTTGAACTTTGCTGCTTGTGCTGATCAATGGGCGGTTGAGCAAAAAGGTAAATCAGCCGAAGAATGGGGCTTTTCATGTCTTGGTCAAAATGACTGGCAAAACCCCGGCTCCAGTGTTCCTGTTGGCTGCTTTGCCGAGGTAGACTAGCTTTGCTAATATATAAGTCATCTAGGGTCGCTCTTTAGCGACCCTTTTTTATTTATACTCCATCGATCAAAAAAGTGGAAATCGGTTTTTGGATAAGTTGATGGATCATAAAGATAAACTATACTAAAAGCGGTTTAATTAAGAGTTTTTAGTATATGAAAGAAAATATCATTCAAACAAACCGCCACATACCATTTGCTTTGCTGTTTACGGTAATGGTTTTGATCGGCATGTCCAATTCAATGATGTTTGTTATTCTGCCGGCGCTTACCCGTGAATTAGGCGCGGGCGAGATGTATGTCGGGCTAATCTTTGCCGGCTCCTCAATACTCTATATATTTTTCAGCCCATTTTGGGGCTGGTGGTCCGACATTATCGGTCGCCGACCTATTGTCCTGATAGGCGTATTGGGAAATGGTTTTTTTTTATTGGCTATGGGGTTGGTGGCCGCGTGGATAGTTAAAGACAGTGTTGGTGCATCTGCGGCTCTTGTTTTGTTGGCATTATCGCGGGCTATTTATGGTGCCTTTGGAAGTGCAGTGCAGCCGGCCTCACAATCCTATATCGCTGATCGTACCTCGCGATCCGAGCTCACTGTATCACTGTCTTTACTGGCCGCTGGTGCCGGGGTCGGCACGGCAATTGGCCCACCTCTTGCGGCATGGATCAGCCATAGCTTTGGTGTTCCCAACTCTATGTACTTTCTAGTTGTGGTTTCACTGGTTTTGTTTGCTTTGGTGGCTATTGGCATGCCGGAGCGCAAAAACCCTAGTCAGCAAACAGTAAGTGGTTCATCGCTTGTTTCTCTCATTTTCGACATTAGATTACGATCATTACTGATTATCGGCGCTATTGGCTGGATGGGCTATGGGGTGTTTTTGCAAACCTTGCTGTTTGTGCTTTCTGATCGTTTAGGCTTACTGGTTATACATGCAATACCGCTTGCTGGGGTTATTATGGCAATCGGCGCATTGGGTGTCTTGATCGTGCAGTTTATCATTATTCCGGTGCTTTCCCCTTCTCCTCGCGCATTAATGATTACAGGTAGCCTAAGTACAATATTTGGCGCGGCAATTATGGCATTTGCCGATTCGCAATGGTTGATAGGATTAGCGTTTTTACTGGCTTCGGCAGGATTTGGGGCTATTCGTCCGGGAATGTCTGGCGCGGCTAGCCTTCGGGTCAGCGAACACGAACAAGGTGCTGCTGCTGGATTGCTTGGCTCCACCGCCGGGGCTGGGTTTTTATTGGCACCATTTACTGGATTGGCAATTTATCAGTTTTTTGGCTCCTCAGCGCCATATTTATTTCTTTGCGGATCATTGGCTATAGTGTTTTTTATGGCCTTTTTCCAGCCAACAGATAATGAAGGTGAGGCTAGCACTTAAGATTTAAGGCACTGGTTGACTTACCTTTAGGTTTTGCAGCATTTGCTCGGAAGCAAAACCATCAGCCAATAAGCCAATACGTTGTTGATATGCTCGCAAAGCCCGTCTGGTATTTGGCCCGGCCAAGCCATCAACCCCACCGGGGTCATGGCCATTGCTTTTTAGTAACTCTTGCATTTGTTTTATTTGCGCTCGCCGCAATGGTTTAACGTCTCGTGGCCAGGCGGTTAGCAAACCTGCTTCATCAACTAATGCCCGTGCCAATAAACCAACGCCCAAAGCATAAGAGGTGGAGTTATTGTAACGCTTGATAACCCGAAAATTACCACTAATTAGTAATTTCGGCCCTTTTGCCCCGGCGGGAAGCAACAATCTTGCACCATCACCTAATTCAGTTTTTGACCATTTACGGTCTTCGGCCAAGCTTGCACCGCGTACCTGCCATGAACCAATCGACAATACTGTGTCTTCGGCCAAATGGTACGGGAAGCTAGAAGTCAAATTCACTTCTACTCCCCATGGTTTATCGGTTTTCCAGCCATGCCTGCGCAAATAATTAGCCGTAGATGCCAACGCATCGGCTTCTGAGTTCCAAATATCCTTTTTGCCATCACCATCGCCATCAACCGCATATTGCAGATAAGTCGAGGGCAAAAACTGAGTTTGCCCCATTGCGCCAGCCCAAGCACCTTTAAGGTTTTTGCGACTCACCAGCCCTTGATCTAACATGCTCATCGCCGCTAATAATTCACCTTCGGCCCAATTACGCCGACGACCATCATGCGCTAAAGTTGCCAGTGAGCGAATAATGTCAAAATCACCTTGAATTTTTCCATAAGCACTTTCCAAGCCCCAGATAGAGGCGATTATTTCTGCTGGAACCCCGGTAGAGCTTTGTAGTTCGCTTAAAATTAAAGCGTGCTCGGTCATTGCCTGCTTGCCGTTCTTTACCCGCAAGGGCGAAACCGCACTTTCAAGGTATTGCCAAATCGGACGAGTGAATTCTGGCTGATGTCGGTCACGATCCAATACTGCCATATCTGGGGTTAAATCACCAAGCAACGTCCTTACTTTGGCTTCTTGGTGGCCTTCAGCTATTGCCCGTTGCACAAATTGTTCAAGCCAATCAGGATAGCTTAATTGCTGTTCAGCTTTGGCTAATGGTGAAAACAAGAAAAGTGCGATTATAATTCCGTAGACATATTTCATCGAATAACTTTCCTCAATAACTGTAATTCAGCATACGCATTCTACCCAAGCTGCAAACAAAACCAAGATAAAGCGATAAATACACTAAACAATTTAGTCTATTTTATGTTCTTAGCCAAATCGAAGATTCTGTAGTTGACAGCACGACAACAGAGCCATAAGTTCCGCGCTCTTTTGAGCCACAGCATGTAGGCTCTTTTATTTTATGTATTTATAGCAATGGAACCGGGACTATGAAAGTTCGAAGCTCTCTGAAATCCTTAAAAAACCGTCATAAAGACTGTAAAGTGGTTCGCCGCAAAGGTCGCTTGTACGTGATCAACAAGACCAACCCGCGCTTTAAAGCCCGTCAAGGCTGATCACCGACACTTTTATTGACTGTTTTTGATTTTTACGGAATGTGCAGAAATGCATAACCAGTGAAACTATTGCAAAAACGAAACGTGACGTTTTGCCCCGCACGCTTTATACTGACCTCATGAAACTGTTTTTATACATATTCATTGCTTGGGCTTTGCTGTTTCCTGTGCCGGTTTTCGCGCAACAGGAAAATGCTATACCGGTTGAGGAATTACTAAATCGGTTGTCTGTATCTTCGGAAAACCACGAGGCTGAACTATTAGCCGAAGAGGTTTGGGCAAGGTTCTTTGACTCTGGTTCACCTAGCGTTGATCTGATTCTGCAACGTGGAATAGATGCACAATTCAGCGGCGATCTTGAGCTGGCTGGTGATTTCTTTTCTGATGTTATTGAATTTGCACCTGATTTTGCCGAAGGTTGGAACCGTAGAGCTGCGCTGGAATATGCTCGTGGCGAATATACTGCTGCGGCTGAGGATCTGGGAATGGCCATTGAATTACAACCGCGCCATTTTGGTGCTTTGGTCGGCTTAGGCCTTGTGCTTGAAAGGCTTGGTAGCGCAACAGGCGCCTTTCAAGCTTATTCAGATGCGCTGGCTATTCATCCGTTTTTGACTCAGGCACAAGAAGGCGTTGATCGCTTAAGCAAACAAGTTGAAGGTAGGCAGCTTTAACCGGTTCCCAGAAGCAGTTTCTCACATATAATTGCCGCAAATATGATTCTCACTCCACCAACAGGAAAACCAATATGACCGTAGATATGGGCCAAAGCACTCGCGAGCAGTTAAAATCAACTCTGGCTCGCATTGAACGCCTTGAAGAAGACAAAAAAGCAGTACTTGAAGATATCAAGGCTGTGTATGACGAAGCCAAAGCATTTGGTTTTGATACCAAAGTTTTGCGCCAAGTGGTACGTATTCGTAAGATGGATCGTGAAGAGCGTCAGGAACAAGAGGCTATTTTGGATTTGTACTTGTCAGCCCTTGGTGAGAGCTAAATTTAGGAAACGTTTTATTGCCGTTATGGTTGAAAACTTTTATTTCTATAATAGTTGTGGCGTTGATAACCACAACCAATGTTTCCTGCGCTGAAGATCAGCAAATGACCGAAGTTACTGATAATCAACAATTGATCGTTTTAATTTCGCCAAAGAAAGGCGATCCTTATTACGCTGACATGGCAGAGGAAATATTAAAGTTCCAACTGGCTTTTGCACAACAAATTGCTATCTATGATCAAGTTTTAGTATTAACCGACCAAGAAAATTACAGCTACTTTGCTGATGTCTTGGGAGAGCAGAGGGTGCTAATCGCACCACAAGATGATATTTGGGCGCGAGATTTTTCTTCATCAAATACTACCACTCCAATGATGTTCCGCTATACCGCAGCCGGACAAGGCGGTGGCAGGCGTGGCCAAGTTGATGCTGATTATGTGCAAGATAACTTTGCAAACTTCCTGATCGGCGCAGGATTGCAGTTTGAAACAAGTAATTTATTAAATGATGGCGGTAATTTTGTTTCAGATTTTAGTGGTAATACCGTTATCAGCACTAAATTTCTTACCGATAACAGGCTGAGCGAGACCAAAGCAAAAGAGCTATTACTGGCTATGCCCGGTATCAATAATTTGGCATTTATCGAAGCCGATGAGCAAGGCGGCTTGCAACATGCCGACGGTGTGGTGGCTTTTGTTGATGATAATGTTTTGGCGATCAATTCTTACCCTGATGACCCCGATTATATGCAGCAACTAAAAGCCGACCTAAAACGCGGCCTTCCAGATGTAAAAATATTAGAGCTGGTCACTCCGTATGATGGCAGTGGAATTTATGATGCTCGGTTCGGTTCTGCCTGCGGAATTTACACTAATATGCTGGTAACAAAGACCCGTATTTATCTGCCACAATTTGGCATTAAAGAAGATGTTCTTGCCTTACAGCAAGTCCGAGCAATGACAAACAAGCAGGTAATTCCCGTGCAATCCGGCATGGTTTGTCAGATGGGCGGCGGGGTGCGTTGCATGTCGGCGCAATTTCATGGTATTGCCAATGAGCGATTGTTAAAGGCTGTTGAAAAACCGACTGATGGACAAGAGTGACGATAAAAAACGTGAACGAGCGCGATTACGCAAAAAGCGCAAAGCCTTGTCTAGGTTACGCAAGGCATTATTGAAATCAAAAGACCTGCCGCAAGATAATGAATTCACCGAGTGGGAAAATGAATTTGCTAATGGTTTGGAACAACGCTTAGAAACTTTTGATAGCGCATTTATAGACCCTGACAAAGGTAAGGCCGATGAGGCACTGTCTTATTTACAAGCGATCAAATTAAAAGAAATAGAAGATAAAGCCAAAGGCAAAAAGCCCAAAGTTTGGAACCGTGGCGGCGGTTTTGGTAGACAAAAACCAGTTGGCAAAAAGTATGGCGTTCGCTCTTTTATTACTGATGATGATAGTTCAGAAGATCCACCTGAAGCAATAAAACCACCGTCCTCGAAACCAAGAGTAATCAAACCAAAACTAACCATTATCAAAGGTGGTAAGGAGTAAACGTGGATAGAGTTTTTACGGTTTTACTTCGCTAAGCTCGCTTTTTACGTAATCATAAATTC
Source organism: Robiginitomaculum sp. (assembly GCA_021647805.1). Classification (GTDB taxonomy): domain Bacteria; phylum Pseudomonadota; class Alphaproteobacteria; order Caulobacterales; family Maricaulaceae; genus Robiginitomaculum_B. Next base: position 4,391 of record JAKITZ010000027.1, on the reverse strand, counting down.
CCGGTGTGCTGGCCAAAATAGATGAGCCGTCTATTTTTAACTCACCATCCATATCCGTTACCAAACCACCAGCTTCGCGAACCAGTATAATTCCAGCAGCAATATCCCAAATATTGAGATTGCGTTCCCAAAACGCATCATACCGGCCAGCCGAAACCCATGCCAAATCAAGAGCTGCAGAGCCCATGCGCCGGATACCAGAAACTTGTTGGCTTAAGCGGTGAATTTCTTTGAGCGATTGTGAGTGACCAGGTTTTCCCATAAATGGAATACCTGTGGCCAATAAAGATGCTGGCATGCCATTACGCGCCGAAACCCGTAGACGGCTATCATTTAGAAAAGCACCTTTGCCTTTTTCCGCCCGGAACATTTCATCGCGCAATGGATCGTAAATAACTCCGGCGATTAGTTCACCCTCGCGCTCCAAAGCAATGGATATGCAAAAATGCGGAATTGAATGCAAGTAATTGGTGGTGCCGTCCAATGGATCAATAATGAAGCGGTGTGAGGGATCAGTTCCTTTGATCTCGCCGCCTTCTTCAAGCAAAAACCCATAGCCGGGACGAGAAATTGATAATTCCTCAACCAGCACTTCTTCGGCCTGCTTATCTGCTCGGCTAACAAAGTCAGCCGGACCTTTTTTAGAGACCTGTAAATGCTCGACCTCGCCAAAATCGCGATTAAGCGAGCGGGCGGCTTTGCGAGCCGCACCCATCATAATATTGTGCAGACCAGAAGCTGTTACCATAATCGTAATCCTTGAAAGCTGAATAAAATTTAATCAGCGCGCTTTACATAAGAGCCATCAGAGGTGCTGACCACTATTTTTTCATCAATTCCGACAAATGGTGGCACTTGAGTACGAACACCATTTTCAAGAATAGCCGGCTTAAAAGAATTGGCCGCTGTTTGCCCTTTAACCACTGGCTCGGTGTCTTTTATCTGTAACACCACTTGTTCTGGCATAGATATTTTAATTGCCTGTTCGCCATGAAACTCAATACTGATCTCCATACCATCTTGCAAATACGCAGCTTGATCGCCAATAAATTCTTTCATTAGTTCAATTTGTTCGAAATTTTCACTATCCATAAAAGCCAATGTATCGCCATTATCAAACAGATAAGTATGTGTTTTTTGCTCTAGTCTTACTTTTTCAACTTTTTCGGAGGAGCGAAACCGCTCATTTAACTTTGAGCCATTGATAAGGTTTTTTAGCTCCACCTGATTAAACGCCCCACCTTTGCCCGGCTTTACCGCATTACACTTTACCGCCAACCACAAGGAGTTTTGATGCTCTATCACATTGCCGGGACGAATTTCATTACCATTGATTTTCATATCATACTCCAAAACTTGCTTCACTGGCTTCCTGTAAAGCATTTCTTACAAAAGTGTAAGCAGTTTTGCCATTTTGGAATGCGTAAATTATTTCGACCCGAATCATGCTTATTCTGCGGTGAGCGTTGGCGCTGGTTTGATCGCTATCATAAGTGGCATTTTTGCTCTGGCATAGACTAAATCACGCGTAGCTGGCGGCAACGACATGCCTAATGCCTCGGCTAATTGGCTGTACTGTTCTTCGTCGCTTGCCGCTTCTTTGGCGCGTAATGCCCACTCATAAGCAAGTTCACGATCCATACTTATTCCCTCACCCTTGGCCAAGGCCAGTGCGTATAAATACTGTCCTTCGACCTCACCACCTTCGGCTGCTTTACGAAACCATCTAGCTGCACTGGCTGGCAAAGGCGGTGTATCACTGGAAAGAAATAGCCCGTAAGCTGTCATCGCCAGCAAATTACCAGCTTCGGCGGCAGTCTGTAATTGCCGGCCAGCATTTTGGGGCGCAAAAACCGGACTGTCTGGATCAGCTTGTAGGACCCCGGCTTTCCATGCGGCCTCTGCTGAGCCACCAAACACAGCAGTTTTATAAAGAGCAAGCGCCTCATCATCTTTGTTCTGGCTTAACAATAAATCAGCTAAGGCGATGCGTGCATCATTAACCCCATTGGCGATTGCATTACGAAACCATTGTTCGGCCTTTACTTCATCAGGCTGCCCGCCAAATCCAGAAGAAAAGCTACGCCCTAAAGCCAACATTGCTTCTGGAATTTCTAACTTGGCTGCCTTGGTCAGAAACTTGCGGCCATCACTAGATGAAAGTCCACCTCGGCTCTCAAAGGCTATACCGGCCAAAGCTAACCAAGCATCATCGACACCGTTATTTGCTGCTTCTCGATACCATTTGACAGCATTGATTGACTGTTTATCGCCGCCTAAGCCATTATCCAGCAATATTGCGAACAAAAACTGCCCTTGCGGATCGCCATCGGCTCCGGCAAGTGCCGCCAATATTCTGGCTTTAACATAATCACCGCCTTGCCATGCCTGATACGCCAAGGCGGTTTCGCTTAATTGATCGATTTGTGAAAATTCAGACAACGCGCTGTCTGGCTTTGCCGGTACTTTGAACATATCTTGCCAATCGTCCACAGTGGGCGGCTCGGCTTCTTTTTCTTCTGCTGGTTCAACAATATTTGTGCCAAGATCAATACTATTTTCTTGTGCTTGTACCGAAAAGCCCAAGAAGACAGCTATTAAAAAGCTCAAGAAAAATCTACTGAATCTCATCACTGGTTCAGCAACCTAATTGCTTGGCTAGATCATTTATCGCATCGAGCGGTTCACTTGTGGTATTCCAAACTCCGGAGCTAAGACAAACGAAATCTGCACCGGCCTTCACCAACGAGCTAACATTTTCAGGTGTAATGCCACCAATTGCCACACATGGAATTTCCATCATCTCGACCCACCATTGCAAAAGATCAGTTGTGGCAACGAATTCTGTCTTTTTGGTGGCGGTAGCAAAAAATGCACCAAAGGCCACATAATCAGCGCCGTCCTCGGCAGCACACATTGCCAAATGCCTTGAGTTATGGGCGGTGGCGCCGATAACCATGTTGGATCCCAGCAATTTTCTGGCAGCTTTCACCGCCATATCACTTTGCCCCAAATGCACGCCGTCTGCACCTAGTTCTAATGCCAAATGCGGATTGTCATTTATGATCACAATTGCCCCGTGAGCACGGGCAATCGGTGCTAGTTTTGCAAAAACACGAGTAATTTCATCATCGCCCATGTCTTTTAAGCGTATTTGCAAGCTGGCAATTTCCTGTGCCTGACAAACTGCATCAAGATCGGCAGCAAACCCCTCTAGGTCAGGGATTTGCGGCGGTGTCATCAGGTAAATTTGAGTATTCATTGCGATGAAGTTGTTATGCAGCCAAACAAGAGTTACCCCTCCATGCCTTTATTCCATTTACCTTTACTGGCTAAACCATTCATTTTTGCCCGATGTGCAAAGGCTGCTTGTCCAGCAGCAGTATCATTGCCATTCCATGCCGCCAATGGTGCAGCTTGCAAGGCTCGTCCATAAGAAAACGTCAAGTTCCACGGCAAATCATAACCGGCATTCATCGCATTTAAGTGCGCGGTTGCATCAATGTCCGACTGACCGCCAGATAAAAAGGCAATTCCCGGAACCGACGCTGGAACAGAGGCTTTTAAGACCGCAACTGTTTTTGTCGCTACTTCTTCGACACATGCCTGAGAGCTGCATTTCTTGCCAGAGACAATCATGTTTGGTTTTAATATTATACCTTCAAGTTCTACACCTTGGTTATGCAATTCAGTAAACAGGCTCTTTAGGGTTGCCATAGTTACTTCGCCGCAACGATCAGCAGAGTGGCCACCGTCCATTAGAACTTCTGGCTCAACAATCGGCACTATCTGCGCTTCTTGGCAAATCGCCGCGTATCTGGCCAGCGCGTGGTTGTTGGCGGTGACACATGCTGATGATGGCCGTTGTTGATCAATTTCAATAACTGCCCGCCATTTGGCAAATCTAGCGCCAAGTTGATAATATTCGGCCATTCGCGCTCGTAAACCATCAAGGCCGGCAGTTACTTTTTCGCCGCCAAATCCAGCCATATTTTGTGCACCAGCATCAACCTTGATCCCCGGAACTGCGCCAGAAGCATTTATCAGCTCAACCAATTTAGTTCCATCATCTGAGCTTTGGCGTAAGGTTTCATCAAATAAAATCACGCCACCAATATAATCGCTCATTGCTGGCTCGGTACGAAACAACATCTCACGCCAATCACGGCGTTTATCTGCTGTACTGGTCAGATTTATCGCATCAAAGCGTTTTTGTATGGTTCCAGAGCTTTCATCAGCGGCCAATATGCCGGTTCCTGGTGCAGTCATTTGGTTAGCAATTTTGTTTAAGTCTTGTAAGTTCATAATATTCCCCTTTGGTAAATTTATTATTCTGTTGTTAGACAGGCCAGCCCGGGTAATTGTTTACTCTCCATCCACTCAGGGAAAGC
>JAKITZ010000026.1 GCA_021647805.1 Robiginitomaculum sp. | reverse complement strand
GTAGAGAAGAAGCATGGGATATGATTGAAAAGTCATTTGCAAAAGAAGGGCCGGGAGACGGTGTCATCGTTGGTCGTGTTAAAGGCGGATTTACCGTTGATCTTGGCGGAGCTAGTGCGTTCTTGCCGGGTTCGCAAGTTGATATTCGTCCAGTGCGTGATCTTGGGCCTCTTATGGGTCTAACCCAGCCGTTTGCAGTTTTGAAAATGGATCGTCCACGGGGAAATATCGTAGTTTCCAGACGAGCTATTATGGAAGAAAGCCGCGCCGAACAACGTGCCGAACTGATCAACCAACTACACGAAGGAGAAGTTCGTGAAGGTGTGGTTAAAAATATCACTGATTACGGTGCTTTTGTTGACCTTGGCGGTATTGATGGTTTGTTACACGTAACCGACATGAGCTGGCGACGGGTCAATCATCCAAGTCAGATATTAAATGTTGGCGATACAGTTAAAGTACAAGTGGTCAAAATCAATCCTGACAGCCAGCGTATCTCGCTTGGTATGAAACAGCTTGAAGCTGATCCATGGGAAGAAGTGGTGGCTAAATACCCACTTGAATCACGTTTTACTGGCCGTGTTACTAACATCACTGAATACGGTGCATTTGTTGAACTTGAGGCCGGAATTGAAGGTTTGGTTCACGTTAGTGAAATGAGCTGGACAAAGAAAAATATTCATCCGGGTAAAATCGTTTCTACTTCGCAAGAGGTTGAGGTTGTAGTGCTGGAAGTTGATCCAGAAAAACGCCGCATCTCATTAGGTATCAAGCAGTGTGCTGATAACCCATGGAGCGCATTTGCTAGTGCTAATCCAGTAGGCTCTACTGTTAGTGGTGAAGTTCGCAACATTACTGAATTTGGTCTTTTTGTTGGCCTTGATGGCATGATTGATGGCATGGTTCACTTATCTGATCTCGACTGGTCACGCTCTGGCGACGAAGCTTTGGCTGACTATAAAAAAGGCGATACTGTTACTGCTAAGGTTTTGGATATTGACACTGACAAAGAGCGGGTTTCGCTTGGCATCAAACAACTTGAAAAAGATCCAGTATCAGGCAGCGACTTTAATCGCGGAGCAACGGTTACTTGTGTAGTAAGCGAAGTAACTTCTGGTGGTATTGAAGTGACTTTGGGTGACGATAACAAGGTTAAAGCGTTTATTCGCAAATCTGATCTGTCCCGTGATCGTTCCGAGCAACGCCCAGAGCGTTATGCGGTTGGTGATAAGGTTGATGCTCGTATTACCAGTGTTGATAAATCAACACGTAGACTATCACTGTCGATCAAAGCATTAGAAATGGCACAAGAAAAAGAAGCGATTGAACAATATGGTTCAACAGATTCTGGTGCATCACTTGGGGATATCCTTGGTGAAGCTCTAAAAGGTGCTTCTGATAAAGAAGACTAGTTACTGCATTTAATAGAAGATAAGGGGTCGGAATTTCCGGCCCCTTATTGTTTTATACTCTATCGATCCAAAAAGTGGAACGGAGCAATCCTAACAAAAGTGGGAACCGGTTTTGTGGCAAAGGATTGCGACCACTTAAAAAACTTTTTGGGTAAGTTGATGGACAACAAAGAAGATTATGGTCAAAACACCGTTAGATTCGGTGGTTTGATCATAATCAATACGTAAAAGCATATTGACTAGCACAAGTTCAAAATGTCAGCTTGTGATTAACATAAGGGGATTGTAAGCACATGATAAAGTCTGAACTTATTGCACAATTAACTGAAGAAAACCCGCACCTATTCCAACGGGATATTGAGCGAATTGTTGCAACTGTATTTGATGAAATTTCGGCGACGTTAGAAAAAGGTGACCGGGTTGAGCTTCGTGGGTTTGGCGCATTTTCGGTTCGCCATCGAGATCCAAGAATTGGGCGTAATCCCAAATCTGGCGAATCAGTCAAAGTAGCGGCTAAATCAGTACCATTTTTCAAGGCTGGAAAAGCTTTACGTCAAAAGGTTGATGCTTCACGTAGCTCTTGATTCTCTTGTAATTTACTCTATTTTATTTTGAACTTTATAAGGCACCGGCAATGGCTGGTGCCTTATTCTTTCAGGTTTTTATCCATGACTATTATCAAGGTATGCGGAATAACGGAAACTACCGGCCTACAGGCATCTCTGGCGCTAGGAGTTGAGAGAATTGGCTTGATGTTAGCGCCAAATAGTCCGCGGCTACTGGATATGGAAAAAGCAGCAGAGTTTTCCGAAGTGATTCGTGGGCGAGCGCTAATCGTCGCGGTTGTGGTTAATCCTGGCGATAAGTTGATCAAGCGAATTGTCAGTAATATCAAACCGGATTTTTTGCAGTTACATGGAAATGAAAGCCCAAAACGAGTGCGTTCTTTGTGGAAACAGCATCGCATACCAATCATCAAAGCATTTGCAATTGCGCGGAGCCAAGACATTACCGATGCTGATCGTTATTCGACCACCGCAGCCGAGTTCTTGTTTGATGCCCGCCCGATGGCTGGCTCTAGCCGTGAGGGTGGTTTAGGAATTGCTTTTAATTGGTCGTTATTAAATCAAGCTAACCCTTCGCGACCATTTTTACTTGCTGGCGGACTGACACCGCAAAATGTTGCAATGGCTATTTCCCAAAGCGGTGCAAAAATGGTTGATGTTTCATCTGGTGTTGAAAGTAGCGCGGGGTTAAAAGATAAGAGCCTGTTACAGGCATTTTGTGCAAAAGCTCGAGGCTCTGATGACTAAAAAATATAATAGTTCTTACCCTGATGATCACGGTCGATTTGGTGATTTTGGTGGGCGTTATGTGCCAGAAACCCTAATGCCGTTGGTGCTGGAGTTGGAGCAGGTTTGGAAAAAGGCAAAGACTGACCCGGCATTCATCGAGCAAATGGACGGGTACCTTAAAGACTATGTTGGCCGGCCAAGTGCTATTTATCATGCGGAGCGATTATCAGAACACTTTGGCGGCGCAAAAATTTGGTTCAAACGCGATGAGCTAAACCATACTGGCGCTCACAAGATCAATAATTGTTTGGGACAGGTATTGTTGGCCAAACGCATGGGCAAAACTCGGGTCATCGCCGAAACCGGAGCCGGACAACACGGCGTAGCCACGGCAACCGTCGCGGCGCGGTTTGGTCTTGAATGCGTGGTGTTTATGGGAGCCACAGATATTGAGCGGCAAAAACCAAACGTATTTCGAATGAAATTGCTTGGCGCTAAAATTGTTCCAGTAACATCGGGAACCGGCACCTTAAAAGACGCAATGAACGAGGCTTTGCGTGATTGGGTAACCAATGTTGATGATACTTTTTATGTGATAGGTACGGCTGCCGGCCCGCACCCATACCCAGAAATGGTTCGTGATCTGCAATCAGTTATTGGCCGTGAAGCAAGAGAGCAAATATTACAACGCGAAGGCCGCTTACCTGATGCCTGTGTTGCTTGTATCGGTGGAGGCTCTAATGCCATCGGTTTATTTTATCCCTTTTTAGACGACAAGCAGGTGCGCCTTATCGGGGTAGAAGCCGCCGGGAAGGGCTTACAAACCACTAAACACGCTGCATCTTTGAGCGGTGGAAAGCCGGGAATATTACACGGCAACCGGACATATCTATTACAAGACGATGATGGGCAAATTGCCGACGCCCATTCAATTTCTGCTGGTCTGGATTATCCGGGAATTGGCCCTGAACATTCTTATTTACATGATATTGGTCGGGTGGAATATCTCTCTGCTACTGATCAAGAAGCTCTGGATTCATTTCAACTATGCACCCGGCTTGAAGGCATTATCCCAGCATTAGAGCCAGCTCATGCACTGGCCAGAGTGGGTGATCTGGCCAAAGAGTTGGGCAACAATGGTTTGATCGTCATGAACATGTGCGGACGTGGCGATAAAGATGTATTTGCAGTTGCTGGTCATTTGGGGATTGAAATATGAGCATCAACCGCATTTCCAATGCTTTTGCTAAAAGAACTGCTAATAATCAAAGCACATTCATTGCCTATATGATGGCAGGCGACCCTGATCTGGCTATTTCGCGGGAACTTTTGCTGGGTCTGCCAGATGCTGGTGCTGATATTGTCGAACTTGGCATGCCATTTTCCGATCCGGTAGCCGAGGGTTTAACTATTCAACAAGCAGCGCAACGCTCATTATTGGCCGATACAAAAATGGCGGGCGTTTTATCATTGGCCAAAGACTTTCGAAAAGCCCACCCCGATACACCGCTAATTTTAATGGGCTATGCCAATCCTGTGCATCACATGGGTTGGCAGGTTTTTGCCAAAGCGGCGGCCAAAGCAGGTGTGGACGGCATGATCATTGTTGATCTTCCCCCTGAAGAAAGCGACCCATTTGCTAAAGCCTTAACCGAAAATGATATTGCTTTGATCCGCCTTATTGCGCCGACCACTGTCGGAGAGCGGTTGCCAAAAGTGTTATCAGGAGTAAGCGGCTTTGTTTATTATGTCTCGGTCACCGGAGTTACAGGTGATGCTGTTCCTGATGCTACAGAGGTCGCCAATGCAGTGCAGAATATTAAATTACACACCGACCTGCCAGTGGCTGTAGGTTTTGGAGTGCGCACACCGCAAACAGCACAAATAATCGCAAATTGTACTGATGGGGTGGTGGTTGGTAGTGCAATTGTTGCAACAATGCATAAGACCGGTGTAAAAGCTGCTTTTGAATTAGTTAAGAAATTGGCTGATGCCACTCATTGTAAAACCTAGACGACATATCAAATCATCTGCTATTATCTTTATGTGTCTGATTTTAGGAAAATGATTATGAAACTTTTTATTCCAGTAATTGCAATAATTTTTGCATTAGCTGCTGCACCGGCGATGGCTAACCCACATGATGTTAATGGCTTATGGTTGAGCGAATCAAAAACCGGTCATATTCAAATCGCTGATTGTGGTGATGGCACACCATGCGGAACGTTAGTTTGGGTCGAAGATGAGAACCAACTTGACGAGCAAAACCCTGATATAGCGTTACGTGAGCGCAGTGTAATGGGCATACAAATGATCTGGGGCTTCCAGAAAAAAGATAAAAACTGGAGCAAAGGCAAGATTTATGATGCCAGCGAAGGTAAAACCTATCGCTCATCAATCAAGAAACTTAGCGAAGGGACCTTACAAGTAAAGGGTTGCGTTGGACCGATTTGTAAAGCGCAAATTTGGACAAAACTTGAATAATAATTATACTCCATCGACTCAAAAAGTGGTTACCAGTTTTTGGATAAGTTGATGGATCACAAAGATAAAGTATACTAAAAATACAGTTTGATTCAGTGTTTTTAGTATACCTTGCGCTATTACACCGTCCTCATGAAATAAAAAGAGTAATGCATTCTAATGAACTGGCTTGATAAACTTACCCCTCCGGGGATGAAAAAAATCTTTTCCAAGCGTGATACGCCGGAAAATTTGTGGATCAAATGTCCGATGTCTGGAGAAATGGTATTTCATACCGACCTGCAAGCAGGTTTACATGTTACTCCGGCTGGTCATCATATGCGTATCGGGCCGCAATTACGGTTTAGCTATACATTTGATGATGAAAAATGGGAGCCGGTAGAACTGCCACCGGTGCCAGCTGATCCATTAAAGTTTCGTGATCACAAACGCTATACAGAACGCTTGAAGCTGGCCAGAGCCAAGACCGGTGATCAAGACGCTGTTTCGGTCGGCGTTGGTAAAGTTGATGGTATTGAGGCTGTGGTCTTTGTGCAGAACTTTAACTTTATGGGCGGATCGCTAGGCATGGCTGCTGGTGAGGGGTTTATCCGCGCGGCTGAAGAAGCTGTTCGTCGCAAACTGCCTTTGCTGGCGTTTACATCGGCCGGTGGCGCAAGAATGCAAGAAGGCGCTCTTTCGTTAATGCAGATGCCACGCACCACTTTGGCTTTACAAGAATTAAAAAATGCGGCTTTGCCATATATTGTGATCTTGGCTGATCCAACCACTGGCGGCGTTACTGCATCTTATGCCATGCTTGGCGATGTGCATCTGGCCGAGCCACGAGCGCTGATTTGTTTTGCTGGACCTAGAGTGATCGAGCAAACTATTCGTGAAAAACTGCCAGAAGGTTTCCAACGGGCGGAATATTTGCTTGAGCACGGTATGATTGATGCTGTGGTTGAGCGTAAAAACTTACCGCGAACTATTGGTCAGTATTTGCGGGTTTTATTAAGAAAGTCCGCTGCATGAAGGCAGGTGAGCGTATCAACGCTGCTTTGCAACGCTTTAGTTTATTGCATCATAAAAAAATTGACCTCGGGCTTGATAGAATGTGTGAATTATTGGTAAAAGCCGGTGATCCACACTTATCATTACCACCAGTTGTGCATGTGGCTGGTAGCAATGGTAAAGGCTCTACCATTGCTTTTGTCAAAGCCATGGCAATTGCCCAAGGTTTAACGGTTCACGTGCATACCAGCCCGCATCTTATCCGCTTAAATGAGCGTTATATTATCGCCGGCAAAGAGATGTCTGATGAGACATTGGCCGACTTGTTAGAGGAGGTCGAGGCAATAAATGATAATGCTCCGGCGACCGAGTTTGAGTTACTTTGCCTTGCTATGTTTATTGCTTTTAGTCGCACTGCTGCTGATCTGGCAATCATTGAAGTTGGGTTGGGCGGTGAGCTTGACGCAACCAATGTTATAGCTAAACCGGCATTATGTTTGATCACCCCGATCAGCATCGAGCATAGCGATTGGCTGGGAAATGATATTGCCGGTATTGCCAAGGCCAAGGCTGGAATTATCAAACACCAATGTCCGGTAATAAGCGCGGCTCAACTAAATGACGTTAAAGACGTGTTTGAGCGTATTGCTTATAGACAAAAGGCAGAATTGAAGTTCTTAAGCGAAGACATATCGTGCCTGCTCGAAGATGCCAGGTTGGTGTGGAGCGATGAAACACAATTACTGGATTTACCACTTCCGGCATTAAAGGGTTCTTGGCAGGTGCAAAATGCCGGGTTGGCAATTGCCGCCGCTGTGCATTTTGGGTGGACTGAAGAAGCTATCGCCAAGGGCTTACAGCAGGTAACATGGCCAGGAAGGTTGCAGCGGCTTAGTGGAATTAAACAATTGCCGTTTGATACAGAGGGCTGGCTTGACGGGGCGCACAATCCGCATGCAGCAATTGCGTTGTCCGGCTTTATTCGTGAAAGAAACCGGATTGAACCATTACGACTGGAGATGATTTTATCAATGCAGGCGACCAAGGATTTATCTGGCTTCTTACAGCCATTTAAGGAGTTTGAGCCAATTATTCATCTGGTGCCATTGTTAGGCGCAAGAGCGCCGATAACAGTAAATGAGCTTACGCAACAAGTATTACAGCTTGGCTTTACTGCAAAAGCTCACCACGACCTTAACGCCGCACTCATGTCCCTTAGTAAAGACAAAACGCGGCTGTTAATTACCGGGTCGCTTTATTTGGTTGGTGAGGTTCTAAACTTAAGAAGCGTCAACAGCTGAGCTTAACCAGTCAGCAATTTTACTTTTCGGCATTGCACCTACTTTAGTTGCGGTTACTTGACCGCCACTAAACAACATCAATGTTGGAACACCGCGCACACCGTATTTGCTTGGAATGCCTGGATTCTCATCAATATTGACTTTGGCAATAGTAACCATTCCTTGCATTTCATCGGCAATTTCTTCTAGTGCTGGGCCGATTTGTTTGCAAGGGCCACACCATTCAGCCCAAAAATCCACCAACACTGGGCCGTCGGCATTTAGTACATCGGTCTCGAAATTTGCATCACTTACAGCAATTGTTGGCATAGTTATCTCCTTGCAAATGTGCCTTTGTAAATTATTATTTTGGCACCTACGCAAGCTAGCTAGTGATGAAGCGGCAAAAGGTCAAGGTGTCAGGTTAAAACATTATTGTGATTGCAATAAATTATCCGGTAATTCCATCAAGCTTGGGCCATCAGTCCACAAAAGGGCGCATCTAATATTTTTATTCGGCCAAATTTGCTGCAATAAGTCGCGGTATGTGGCCATTTGTGCCAAATACACATCGGACACGTCTTCCAGATGTTTTGGTGGCGGTCTATTAGTCTTGAAATCCAACACCAAAACTTCTGTATCACGGACAACTAAACGATCTATTTTACCATTTACTAGATAATCACCAGAGGTGGAAGTTAAGGTCCCGCTTATCGGCAATTCCGCTCGGCTGTTAGTGCCGAATAAATATCCAAAATCGCCATGATTTAAAACATTTAGGGTAACTTTTGCTATCTCGATTCTTTGGGCGGAAGTTAAATCTTTATATTGGTTCAGGAACTTATCAACCGCCGCAATATGGTCTGGTTTTGGCAGGTCAGGCAATATTTGCAGCAATGAGTGAATAATATTACCGCGTAAAAAACGCTTTTCAGCCCTTTGCCCAACCGGAGACGTAGCCAATACCTGCTCACTTGCGCCTTTGTGCAATCCAGACGGGGTAATTGTTGTTAATGTGTTTTGTTGATCTTGCCACGGCTTATCCAGCCAATCGGGTAAATCAACCATGGTATCTGGTGCGGCGTTCAGTTGTGTTTCAATGCAGCTGGCACCTGTTCCCAACTGGTAGCTTATACCACCCTCTTCGTCTTCTGTTCGTGTTGCTGCTTCGGCCACAAACAGGTGCTCAAACGCCGAAACACATTGCAGATACCAACAGCCATCTTCCAGTCCGCCTGTTATCCCGCCTTTATGATGAGCGCATATTATCAAATGATCACGGGCTCTAGTTAATGCCACATATAACAGACGCCGGTGCTCTTGGATGTCCAATATTTCCTGCCGGTCTTTGAGTTTTTGCACAACATCACAAACCTGCTTAGATGAAACCCACAGCCAAGCCTGATTATCTCGAACCAATCCTGTTGTTTTTCGTCCCCCAGGCTTGCTATTGGTATCTGGTAAAAATACTATCGGAGCCTCTAAACCTTTGGCTCCATGAATAGTCATCACCCGTACCTTGTCATTCACACCTTGCATTTCTCGTTTTATTTCATCTTCACGAGCCGCCATTTGCATAACAAATGACATTAATGAGCCGTCACCTTTTTGGCTAAACGCCAAAGCCAAGCTTAAAAATTCCTGTAAAGGATCTGCGACCTCGGATCCCAGCCGGGCAAATAAACGGTTAACCATTGGCTCGCCGGTTTCTGTAAGGCGGTACAGCAGGCCGGAAAAAAACCTATATGGAGTTTCATAACTTGCTCGCTCTATCAGGTCTGCAAACCATTTTTTTGCGGAAGCAAATGCAGGCTCTTCAGAATCCGTTAAAGCAGCATGTAATGTTCGCCCTTCGGTGCGGGCATTGGCCAACTTGAACAACATTTCGGTGGTAATTGGCGATTTACTTATCTGTTGTGATTGAACAAATGGACCGGTTAAAACTTCGGCCAGTGACAAATCGTCAGCCGGCTGTAAAGCGGCTTTGGCTAGTGATAATAAATCCAAAATAGCCGTTTCGGTTTGTAGGATCATGCGGTCAGCACCGGCAACAGGAACGCCCTGTAGTTTTAAGTGTCGAATAATCTCGCGAAATAATGAGTTTCGCGAACGAACCAGTATTAAAATATCTCCTGCATTTACCGCCCGTTTGATCTCTATGCCGTCAATTTTCTCATTTATCTGCTTATCACGATCAAGCATGGACTTGATGTTTTTAGCGATATTTTGTGCTAAAATACTAACCGGATGCCGCGAGGAGATAGAATTTACTGGTCTTGACGGATCGCTGTCAGTTTCATCTTTTGTATAAGGTATCGCCGATAGAAGTTTAACTGTTCCTGTTGAGTTCGATCGTTCCGCACCATGTTTTAAGTATTCGGAAAACCCCGGGTCAGCTTTAAAATTTTCCGGCTCGCCGACAAATTTAGTTTCAAGTTCAACTCCAAAAAAACAAGCATCAACAAACTCCAGCACTTGCGGTGTCGAACGCCATGATAAAGCTAGTTGCGGAATATGAATTTTGCCAAACCCATCGCTTTTTCTTTGCAATAACCGGTTTCTTTGTTCTACAAACAAACTGGGGTCAGCACCTTGAAAGCGGTAAATTGATTGTTTTGGGTCACCAACTGCGAACATGGTTCTGGTTTCGTCTGTGGCGCCAGCTCCGGCAAAAAATTCGTCGGTTAATGCGCCAATAACTGCCCATTGCGCCGGTGAATTATCTTGGGCTTCATCGACTAAAACATGGCGTAAATTACCATCAAGCTTATACAATACCCAGTCGGTTGAAAGCTTGTCGGTAAGTAATTCGCGAGTGTATTCAATTAGATCATCAAAATCTACCAGACCGGCTTCACGTTTTGCCTTTGCGTATTTGTACACAAATTTATGGCACAGGGTTAAAGCTGCTTTGGTTTTTTCAAATGACTGAACTGCATATATTTTAGAGAGAAGTTCTTCAATTTCGTCGGTTATTCTACCACAAATATCCGGCAGTTCAGGCATGGCTTTAATGGCGTCTTTGCTGACGAAATTCTTTTTCGGAGTCATTGTCGTGGTAAAGAATATACCGGTTAGGATATTTAACTGTTCGGCAGGGTCGGTGATGTTTTGCAATGCTGTTAAATCTTGTGCGGCTTGTTGATTTTTCGCTGCACCAGCGCTCAAACCATTGGCTATTTCTTGTAATCTGTTTGCGTTAAAATTCTCCATCGCCTGCTGGCAAATTTTATCTTTGGTATCGCCGGTCTTGACTCCCAGTATTTTCGCGCTTTGTGCCAACAGCCCTGATAATCCGCCATATTGTTCGAAATCTGATTGCAAAACTCTGGCTTTGGCGGTCGCGGTATCAAACACCTGTGGTACTATCGAGCTGCCAAAGCCGGTTAGAAAATTATATGCAGATGCTAAATCTCCATCGGGGTTTTCAACCGCGTGCAAACCTATTTGTTGGATTATTTGTTGTTGTAATTTGCGGCTCTCAGTTTCCTCTATTATTTGAAAACCGGCTGATATTCCGGCCTCTATCGGAAATTGCCGTAACAAAGCCTCGCAAAACCCATGAATAGTTCTAATTTTAAGTCCGCCGGGTGTTTCTAATGCTCGGGCAAACAATCGCCTAGCCTTGGCAAGGTCTTCTGCCTCCGGAGAAAATTTGGGATCAAGTTTGACCAGTTCTTTGCGTAACTCGTCATCTGCCAGTATCGAAAATCGACCCAAATGGGCAAACAACCGATTTAACATTTCTGATGCTGCTGCCTTGGTATAGGTGACGCAAAGGATTTGTTCCGGTGATACGCCATCAAGTAATATTCTGGTTACACGGTTGATTAAAACATGGGTTTTGCCAGAGCCTGCATTGGCTGAAACAATGGCTGAAGCTCGTGGGTCGGCGGCTAATGCTTGTTGTTGTAACGCCTGTTCTCTGGGATCAAGTGTCATGATCATTACCCCTCGCCATCATTTATGGCAGACCATTCTGCACGACGAGCCAA
Source organism: Robiginitomaculum sp. (assembly GCA_021647805.1). Lineage (GTDB taxonomy): Bacteria > Pseudomonadota > Alphaproteobacteria > Caulobacterales > Maricaulaceae > Robiginitomaculum_B. The sequence continues at coordinate 4,623 of JAKITZ010000026.1, read as the reverse complement.
ATGATCATAATCACTGTAATCATCGGTATACTTAGAGCGCGGCTGACAAAGGTATGGTGTGTTGGGGTCGGCAAAAGTTTCAAACAGATCTGTTATCCGGTCTAATTCGACCTCGACCAGTTCTTGTATCGATGAAAAACCGTCTTTCCCTAATTTGATAACTTTATGATCTAGCGTCTTCTCGCCGCCGGATAATTTCAAATAAGCAAGTTCAGTGATCTCGCCTGATTTTATTTTGTATTCGGCAAACCCGTCGCCATGGATAATTGCGCCGGTAAGTGGTAATTGCGGATCCCAACCGGCCAGAACTTCTTTAGACGATGACGCACCTCCGGTTTTGTAATCAACCAGCGCCCACATAGTGCCGAAGCTGTCTATTCGATCAGGTGTCGCGGTTATTTTGATTTGCTGACCTCCGTTTAAGGAAAGATTTAAGCAACCTTTTTTCTCGGTCAACGCCAAAGCAAACCCGCCTTGTTGTCTTTGTTGTTCCCATTGCAAATAAGCCTTGGCAATTCGTTTGGCTACGGGTGCTTCTATAGCCATGTCTGATGGATCAAAACCGGCCAATAATAATTGCTGTATGATCAGCTGGCTCAATTTGTCGGCATTTTGCTCTAAAATTTCTGCTACAGATTGTTCTGCCCATAACTCCAAAGCTTTGTGAATGGCTGTACCGCGCTCACTGGCTCCCGGAGCCTTTCCCACAGCGTCCAGCGCGTACAGGCCTAAAACCTTTTGGCCATAAATAGCAAATGGATTGCGAATCAGAACTTTGATTCTGGTAACAGAAAGCTCCTTTGGGCGTTGCGACAACGGCGGTTTCGGTTCAGGCTGCTCAGCAGGATGGAATTGCTCAATTTTCCAGATAGCACGAGCAATTTTCAAATAATCTGTGTTTGGACACAGCAGTTCTTTACGTGCAACATCGCCAATGGCGGCATCGGAGATTGGGATCGCTTCAACACTGCGGTGGCGAACAATCCCCCCATCGAAGACGGGGATGAACTCCGCTTTTACTACAGTGACCGCCGCTATCGGCATGCCCCCTATAACGGCAATGACAGCGGCCCACCGGTCGGCGGCATCGGCTTCGCCACCATCAAGCGGGATCGTTTCGTGGCCATGGAGGGCAACTATGAGGGCGGTGTAATCGTAACAAAACACCTCATTGTTACGGGCGAAACACTTCACCTCAACGCTCGGGCGGAATGGGGTGAAGTACTGGTGGAGGCCATCGATGGTGCTGGCAACACATTGGCCACCGCCAAACCCATCCAGGAGGATGGACTTGATATACCTCTGGTCTGGGAAACGCCCCTGGCCCTGGAGAAGGGGCCTATCCAACTGCGTATCACCGTTAAAAACGGGCAGCTCTATTCGCTCTGGTGCGAATGACCTGGAGATTCTTTTGAAGCAGGCAGGATGCTGAGATTGGGTTGAGGCTGGGACTGCAAGTAATCTGGGTACCCCTGCTCAAAAATATACCGTGGGGTGCAAAACAAACATAAACTTCGCCCGCAGCCCGGTTATCCATCCAGCACCAGCCGGTGCATGGCAATATCATGATAGGTATCGTGAAGAAACAAGGCCTCCCGCTCCGTTCCAACGTGCTCAAACCCGATGGCGGCAAGAAACTCCCCGAGCGCTGCATCACCAGGACCTGACGCGGCGATTAGCGTGGTGAAGGCTCCATGGGTTGCTGCCTCGCGCAGGATTCTGGCAACGCTGTTGCGTATCCCTTTGTCGAGATAACCCTGCGTGTCTTGAAGGAATATCCAGACCCGCGCAACGCCGGGCACCTGATCGGGGCGCACTTTGAGAAGACCCATGGCTTCGCCCCGCCGTGACACGACCATAAATTCCTGCTCAATACCCCGTGGATGGAGCGAGTCCATCTCTCGGTCATAGCGGGTTGCCAGAAATACGCCGTACTCGTTGCCCAGAAAATAGGTGGCTTCGCTCCAGTTTTCCCAGCGCGTCAACAGGGTCGCGTCCGATTCTTCGATGGGACGGACCGCCACCTTCATCGTGAGCGCCATGCGCGCCATCCCCCAAAACGAGGGGCGCTTTCCTGGCCGGAGACGCTGGTACATGCGGGCAAAATCGACCCCTTCCGCAGAGAGCAGATTAAAGGCAGCAATTGCCGCGCTGAACCACGTGCGCTGCGCGTCGCACCACGCGGGATTGGGCTGGCGAATTCCCCCGCTCAAGGCGTAGTGAATTGCACTGTGGCCGCCGCCGCAAAGGTTTCGCGCCCAACACGCAACACAGGCTGATGTGGTTGGCGCGCCCAAATCATCAAATTCCGCACGGCGAGATTCGTAGAATGAACCAGCAAGAATATTACCCAAATGGTAGTCAGCGACACCAATGAAGTAGCGGGATGGATAAATGTCGCCTTGGGAATCAATAGCCAGAATCCGGGTGCCTGATTCATCGGTGCGTGCTTGCGCCTTCCCCTCATAAATCTGATGAAATAACCCCGCAATGGGTTCGAGACGAAAGTAGTTCCCCTTCAAAAGCTGTTGGGCATAGTAGACGGCAGTCGCCTCAATACCTGCGGTCATAGCTGCGGCATCAAGGCCCCCCACCCCCATGTAGGCACCGGGAATATCGAGATAGATCTGTTTGAAGCCTTGTTCGAGCAGATAGACGACGGCGTCGCAGAAGTCACCATGGCCGGGGACCAAGCGAAGCTCAACGTCCACGCCTTCCGCCTTCTCCGCGAGGCGGGCCAGCTTGGTCATGGAAGCACCCTCGGCTTTGGACCAGTTCCCTGCAAAGTCCGATACCCCATCCGCCGTTGAAAAGGAATAGCACAGGTTGATTTCGTGCCCTGCCAATGCCGCGTTGGCCCGGCGTGGTGCCGGGTTCGTGAACACGACGGCAATCGCGAGTGATTTATCGGCAATCTTCGCCAAGCCAAAAGCACGGCGGCTCCAGTCGGGGAACCAGCCGCCCAGCCCCTGCGCGTCGGGAACGTACAACTCCAGACGAAGGGACTTCTCTGGCCCGGAGCGTCCCAGCAGCAGCACAAGAGCACCTTCGCACAAGGCCGTTGCCTGGGCCGAATCACGGCTCGAACCATCCAATACGACCTCGACACGCCGCATACCGGGTGTCAATTCGTAGGCTTTAAGCTGGTCCTGCGGCTTTTTCTGTGGAAGAATGGACTTGGTCGCCCGAAGCCATTCCAGTTCGCCAACAACCTCCTCCACTTCCGCCGCCGGATGGGCATCACTAAGCAAATACACGATGTGGTTGGTCGGCGTATGGGGATAGTGCTCCAGCACATCCCAGGAAATCCCATCGCATTCAAAACAGAAACAGGTATCCGTATCCAGGACGAAGTGCCGTCCATCCCGTTCGAATCGGTGCAATAGCGATTGGGCCATTAATAGGTTCCCAGCGTACCCTTGGCGCGGCTCAGGTTTTCCATGTATTTGAAAAAGCTAATGCCAAGTGTAGTCCAGACGACACAACTGAGCACAAGAAAAAACATAGAGGGATGCTGAAACACGGAGACATACGCACCGCCGTCGAGGGTCTGATTGTGAACCAGAACATGTTTGATAAGAATGGACGCATCCGCAATAGGCAGCACGTGCATCAGCGTCGCCATGGCCCATCCCTGATGGAGCAGTTCTTCCTTGGCAAAAATTGCGAGGGCGAAGAGTGACATTCGGATTAAAATGGCTACCTGACCTACCTGCTTGAAGACCAACACCATGCCCCCCATCATGAAACCAAAACCAAGCAGGTTCACGAAAGTCAGAATAAACAGGGTGGCCAGGGCAATCGCGTCGAAGTGCAAGGTGCCGCCCACGGTAATAGTCACCAGCCAAACCATAATGCAAGAAGAGAATATCGAGTTAATCGCGGCCACGGTGCTGCGTGCCATAAAATTCGTAATCAGCCCGTGGGGACTCAGGCAGAGCTGCTCCAACACGCCTGTCCCGGCCATTCCCTGGATCCCCTGGGTAAACATGCCCACAATTCCGAAAGCGAACATGCCCACAATAAAGCCCAGAACGAAGTTGGTCGCCGATTCTGGATCGCCGAACTTGTTCTGCATGGCCTCGGTCACCTCTTTTCGGCTTACCATGAAACCAGCGATAAGCACGAGCAACATGCCGTAGCCCATGGCCATGCCGATAAGGGTGCGAAGCCAATAGCGCCGCATAATAATGAGGGTGCGCACGACTTCGGCTTTCATAACGAGAAGAAAACTCATGTTTTCCCATACTCCTATCCAATGCCTTCGTTTCGGAGAAGGCCTATAACAAACAAAACAAACTAACTATTTACCACGGATGACACGGATAACACGGATGAAACAAATCAAACATCGACCTCAAAGAACTTAGCGCAACCGTTGGCCGCCACCAAATTTTTAACCACGAATGGAAACCAATGAACACGAATAATAACAACACAAATATTCAGGTGCCAGTAATATGAACACCGATTATTAGCCGCAAGAGAACACAGATAACTCAAAGAGCCGTTTTGCTTTGCGCTCTCTGCGTTCTTTTGCGGCTATAATTCGTTTCGTTAAGTCTCATGCTTACACGTCCTCGAAACCAGTAAATTTCGGTCGAATATTCAATAAACTCCCGG
>JAKITZ010000025.1 GCA_021647805.1 Robiginitomaculum sp. | reverse complement strand
AGACTTGGAGACCACTAAGCTCGGCCTCAAACCCCGCACCTCGGCCGCCACGTTCCGCTGCTAGCTGGGGTCGAAGCACCTCGGCGACAATGCCTCGCAGGTCCAGGTGGTCGAATCCCACCTGGGCCGTCATATAATTTTGGCCGGGATCCATGGGAACGCAGGCGTTGATATCCACGTACGCCGGGTGGGACGAGCCGAAACGCCGGTTATGGTGCGGGGCAACGCCGAAGTTGGGGTCATCTCCACTGGACGCTCGGTCCAACGAGCGACCTCGCCGCTCATCGGCGACTTTCGGCATCCAGGACCCAGACAAGACCAGCACCCGGTTGCCCTCGCACTCCTCATTTGCGGCCTCCTCAGCGCCTGCCGAGTACGTCCTTCGATCGAGGGTATTCCAGCTCGCAGCCAGGTGACCAAAGCGCCGATGATTGACGGCGAGGTTAATCCAACTACCCACCTTGGTGCCAGAGCAAATGCCAGCCCCTATTTTTGCATTACCATTGATGCTGAATGGGAAGACCTGCACCGCCAGCGCCGCAGTAAATCGACCCGCCGGTCTGAAAGACGGCGCGAGCGTCAGCTCAACGAAATAGGGCCGATGAAGTTTGAAACCCATTATGACGGGCCGGCACTGGCACAGGCAACCGAAGTCATGTTCAAACAGCGCAGTGCGCGTTTTGGCGAACAGGGCATTCACGATTTTCTAAGCGATGCCGGTATGGCTGATTTTTATCGCTCACAATTGTTCGCCAATATCACCCATGACCTGATCGGTGAGCACTGTCGGCTTTATTGGGATCAGGCGGTTTACAAGCACCCACAAAAAGGTGGCGAGTTTCCATACCACCAAGATAACGGCTATACATTCGTTCATCCGCAAGCATATCTGACCTGTTGGCTGGCATTATCTGATGCGCCAATAAAGGCTGGTTGCCCTTGGGTCCTCCCTGACGCGCACCTTAGCGGAACCTATCAGCACAGCAATAAGCCAGCCGGTTTAGAAATTGAAAACGTACAAGATTTGATCAATTTACATGGTGAAATTGCAGCACCGGTCACAGCCGGTGATATGGTGATTTTTTCTTCCCTTACTCCGCACAAAACCGGAGCTAATTTATCGAAACACATTCGCAAAGCCTTGATTATACAATTCATCCCTGATGGCGCGGTATGCATTACAACAGACGGCGAAGAAAAATTAAATGACAGGGTGTTGCACCAGACGGTAATCTGATAAGATTAAAAATTATTACTGGCCAATGGAGACCAAAATGAAATTATTAATATTAGGCGGAACCGTCTTGGGCGGAATTTTAGTCGCAGGTGCGGTGGCATGGTCAATGTTTGGTACGGGCAAAGCAGTAGCTGCCGAAGGATCGGCTCATGATTTTGATTTTGTCTCGATTGATGGCGAGCCATTGCCATTAAAACAATACGCCGGCAAAGCTGTTTTACTGGTCAACACTGCTTCAAAATGTGGCTTTACTCCTCAATATGAAGGCTTGGAAACTTTATCGAAAACCTACGCCGACAAGGGCTTGGTTGTATTGGGTGTGCCGAGCAATGATTTTGGCGGACAAGAGCCGGGAACCGAGGCCGAGATAAAAGAATTTTGTGAAGTTAATTTTAACATCAGCTTTCCGATGACCGCCAAGGCCGCCACCAAAGGCGATGAAGTGCATCCGTTTTATGCTTGGGTTCGTAGTGAAACCGGCTCTGGGCCAAAGTGGAATTTTCATAAATACCTGATTGCTCCCGACGGAAAACTAATTGGCTCATTTCCTTCTGCGGTAAAACCAATGTCAGGACAATTAACCAAGGCCATCGAAAAAACCTTACCCTAACTTGTCATGGATAAAGCCGCAAAACAAACCAGATATGGTGAAGTTTATAACGAGATAATGGCGGTAATAGCTGGCGAGACCTCACGAACAGCACGCTTTGCCAGCGCGGCTTGTCTGTTGTCACAAGCCTTTGCGCCGCGCTTTTACTGGACAGGTTTTTACGAAGTTGACCCGAACAAACCAGACGAGTTGGTCGTCGGCCCATACCAAGGAACTTTGGGCTGCTTACGAATTCCATTTGGCAAAGGCGTTTGCGGAGTTTGCGCCCAAACTAAAACAACCCAGCTTGTAGCCGATGTTCACCAATTCCCCGGACATATTGCTTGTGACAATGCCACCCGCTCGGAAATTGTCGTGCCGGTGTTTGATGAGCATAAGCAATTAGTTGCAGTTCTAGATGTAGATTCAACCGAACCAGACGCATTCGACACGACTGACCGACAAGCATTAGAAATGATCTGCCGGGATTTATTGCGGTAATTTAAGCACCCTTGACCGCACCCCCTTATGGTAGAAAATGAACGTCACGCTCCCTCATGGGGTGTGTCTAATCTTTGTTTGGAGAAAACAGATGTTCAGGTTTATCTTTTTAATTACTAGCTTTTTAATACTCAGCATTTCCGGACCAGCTTTTGCCACAGCAGAACAAGCTTTCTACCAACCCTTTCCAGAACCAAATATTTCAGAGCCTCCTGAGACTATAACAGCAGAACCAATTGCGACTTTACGGATCCAGCATTTTTCCTTAGGGCGCTCTGGTTATTTAACCGTAGCACTTCGTGGCAATAAGGTAATCGATGCGCAATATATGAAACAAGAGAACGCCTCCTTAGAACTACGAAAGAAAACCGAAACTTGGTCAAGAATACAAAGCTTTCCTACATCACAAGTTGTTCTAGATAATGAAACAATAATGATCGTTCAACTTACGTTTGCTGATGGTACGACCGTATTTGTGATAATTCATAAAGCTACGGGGACTACAACGATAGTGCAACAGTAAGTACAATCCCTAAAGCGAAAGGCAATTATTGCCCTGAATAAACCCTATTCGTAAATGCGAGTTGCACTCACTCTGTTACAAGTGATATATTGAACCCAATAATATTTGGGAGACTATCATGACTGACACTGCATTGGCGTTTTTGGGCTATATTGGCTGGACTTCAATCTTACTATTATCTTTGGCCACATACCGCTCAAGTTTAACTTTAACCGGCAAAAAACCCGCCAACAGCTTCTCTCCTGATGGTAGTGGTGTATCGGCATTTGGTTTGCGCCTTACCCGCGCCCATGCAAATTGTTACGAGTTCTTCCCAATTCTTGGCGGCTTGCTACTGTTTTCCTTGGCCACTGGACAAACTGCAATTACTGATGATCTGGCAATGATCGCTTTGGGCGGACGAATTGTGCAATCAGTGATCCATTTGCTTTCCACCAGTGTGATTGCGGTATTGATCAGGTTCGCCGCTTTATTGGTGCAATTTGCCATTTGCGTTTATTGGTTATTACAATTTGCCAGTATAATTTAGGCTAGCCATTACCTTTTGCAATAATTGCTGTATATCTTTCTGGCAAATGCACCGGAGGGATATATGCGTTTACTGTCTAAACTATTAAAAGCCTTTATAAGCAGCGGAACATTGGTGGTTTATGATGCCAAGGGCGAGCGACATGAATTTGCTGGTGAGCCAAAATTACCAGTAATTACTATGCGCTTGCACAAGGCGAATTTGTATAACAAATTACTGTTACAGCCAGATTTAACCGCTGCCGAAGCCTATATGGACGGAACGCTTACCTTTGAAGATGGCACGGATTTACAACAATTCCTTGACCTGATGGTTGCTAATAAAGATGGCCTGTCTAATCATTCTTCGCAAAAATATGGCAAAATGTTGCGCGCGATAACCAGACCGTTTCAACAATTTAACCCGGTTAAAAATTCCCGCAAAAACGCCGCCCATCATTATGATTTATCCGAAGATTTATACCGGCTATTTCTTGACGAAGACATGCAATATTCTTGCGGTTATTTTCGCGATCCGTCCGATACATTAGAACAAGCGCAACTGAACAAGAAACGCCGCATTGCCGCCAAGCTCGACCTACAAGACGGCGATCATGTATTAGACATTGGTTGTGGCTGGGGCGGCATGGGGCTGTATCTGGCGCAAGTGGCCGATGTTAAGGTCACTGGCATTGCATTAGCCAAAGAGCAATTGCGAGTAGCCAATGCACGAGCCGAGCAAATGGGTCTGTCTGACCGGGTCAAGTTCGAATATATGGACTACCGAGAAGTCACCGAGAAATATGACAAAGTAGTTTCGGTTGGCATGGTCGAACATGTTGGCGCATCATACCTACCGGCCTATTTCGAACAGGTGGGTAAACTGCTAAAGCCCGGCGGCCGAGCCATGGTTCATTCGATCGGTAGACGCGGGCCACCTGGATCAACCAATGCCTTTATCCAAAAGTACATCTTTCCCGGCGGTTATAGCCCCAGTATTTCCGAAGCCTTTGACGCGGTGCAAGAAACTTCTATGTGGGTCGCAGATTGCGAGGTCTGGCGCTTGCACTATTATTACACCATTGATCAATGGCGACAGCGCTTCTTGGCCAATCGCGACAAAGCAGTGGCACTTTATGACGAAAAATTCGCCCGAATGTGGGAGTTTTACCTTACCGCCGTGGCCATCGGCTTCAAACACGACCACAATATGAATTTCCAGATGATCTTGTCACATGAACGCGACGATGTGCCGATCAAACGCGACTTTATTTACGAGAATGAACGAGCATTGATGAAGCGCGGGCTTTAAGTCTATTTGATCGTTTGTTTTATTTCATAAAAGACGCACGTTTCATTAGCTTTAGAAGAAATATTTATGAGTATTTCTCGTAAACCATTCCCGTCTTGACACTTTCATAATTATCCACAGACCCTAGAAAGGTTACTGGCGATGTTTTATGCTAGCACCCCTGCCCTATCAAATTCGATTTTTGGTTCGATCTAACTAGATTTTTTAGTCTTGAGCATTTATATCCAACTTAAAGAAAACCAACCGTAACTGGGAAATGTCAATATGAGCCAAAACCAATACATAGTCGCTGCTCTTTATAAGTTTGTAAAACTTCCCGATTTTGCCGAACAACGAAGTGCATTGCTGCGGGTTTGTGTGCAAAATCAAGTTTTCGGCACTTTACTTTTGGCCAGCGAAGGCATTAACGGCACTATTGCCGGGCCAAGGAACGGCATTGATGCGGTTTTGTCCCACATTCGAGCAATATCGGGATTTTCAAAACTTGACCACAAAGAAAGCCTCGCGCCAAACAATCCATTTTTGCGAATGAAAGTTCGGCTAAAGAAAGAAATTGTCACATTAGGGGTTCCGGGAACTTCACCAACCAAACAAGTTGGGCAATATGTATCGCCACAAGATTGGAATGAACTGATCCAGCGCGAAGATGTGGTTCTTATCGACACCCGCAATGATTATGAGGTGGAAATTGGAACTTTTAAAGGCGCGATTGACCCAAAAACCACGACTTTTCGTGAATTTCCCGCTTGGTTCCGGGCGCAAGGAAACCTACACAATAAGCCAAAACTGGCGATGTTCTGCACTGGCGGCATACGGTGTGAAAAATCTACAGCTTTTGCCTTGGCCGAAGGATTTGATGAAGTTTACCACCTTGATGGTGGAATTTTGAAGTATCTGGAAACTGTTCCAGAAGCCGAGAGCCTGTGGGAAGGTGAGTGTTTCGTCTTTGACCAGAGGGTTTCAGTTGATCATGATATGCAGCCCGGTTCCTATGACCTTTGCCATGCTTGTCGTTATCCGGTCACCGAAGAAGACAAGCAATCTGAGCTGTTTCGGGCTGGTGTTTCCTGCCCTAGGTGCGCCGGCACTCATACAAAGTCACAGTTAAACCGATATGAAGAACGCCAAAAACAAATAGAGATAGCCAACCAGCGCGGTGCAAAACATTTAGGGTGAGGCATACTCCAGCGACCCAAAAAGTGGGTACGAAGCAATCCTCAGTAAAAGTGGGTACCGGTTTTACGGCAAAGGATTGCGACCACTAAGATTGTTTTTGAACAAGTTGATGGATTGCAAAGAGAAACTATACTAATCTTTCCCGAAAATAGAACTGTAAGCATCAGCTTTGAAACCCAGATAAACGTCTTGTTTGTATACAAGTAAGGGACGTTTAATAATGGACGGGTTTTCAATAGCGATTTGAACAGCTGCTTCTGAATTCATAGAACCTTTTTGATCATCAGATAATTTGCGCCAAGTTGTTCCTCTGCGATTGATCACAGTTTCCCAGCCATGTTGCGAAATGGCGAGCCGGATGACCGCTTCGTCCACAGCTTGGGTTTTGTAATTATGAAATGCAAATTCAATGCTGTACTCATCAAGCCAATCCATGGCCTTTTTCATCGTCGAACAGTTTTTAATGCCGTAAATATCAATCATATTTTCTACCTCAAAGCATAATAATTCCAACTAGTTACGCCATTTTAAAACTATACAAATGTTATTAGCGCAATGATATTATCAGATCGTACAAAATACACGAGCCGGTGAATCGTTTGTAATGAGCGCATGCCGACGCAAGTCGGTATGCGGTTCACAACTATCTAGAAATACATTTTCACCTTTTAGTGAATGATTGGTTGCGGGGGTAGGATTTGAACCTACGACCTTCAGGTTATGAGACTAAGATACCGTTATGTAAGCGACTGTAATCGTTGATATTATTAGTTGTCCGTGTGTTTGTGTGTCCGAAAGTGTGTCAAAATCAGTTGCTTTTTAACGACTCAATATAGCTCTAAATTCGTTACTGAAGGCTTGCCTATTACCCAATGAGGTCAGCGGCAGAATTAATGCTCAATACGATGCTGAGTATATGGAGGTAATGACTGATTTAGCGGTCGTTTAATCATTATATGCCCCATATATCAGTCATTTCTTGATTTTTATTGCTATGGATAGGGCTTTGGCTAGGCTCGGCCTGCGCTAATATATTGCTTGCACTTTTCGTTATCGACCATCAGATCAAGCCTCTGTGTCTTTAAAGAAAATCCTTATTCGCTTAAAACACTTTTCAAAGCATTGTACTGATCGCGATGCTTTTCAGGATTATTGTTCTTTAGTTTTTGTAAATTGAGTAATTTCCACTGCACTGCTGGGAATTTTTCAAAATCATACAAACCCCATTCAGGCTCTGCATTTGCAACGCTAAGAAGAAACTGTTTATCATTTTTGGACAAGCTGTGATGAATTTCTTGAACCAGTTTTTCCCTTGTGTTTTCAAAGTCACCATAAGTGAACTCCTCAGCGCTCATTCCTTCGAACTGGTTGGCCATCGCCATACGCTGATCTTGAAAATTTGGACTGATGATTTCGTGAAAAGGCCTGTCTCCACTCAAGAGACAAAGCAGGAAGCCAGTTTTTACACCTTCAGAAAACCCTTCGTTTTCCAAAAGGTATTTTACGTAAAATAAATCTCTGGGGTGTTGACGATCCAATGCGGCAAAAATTTTACCGCCATAGAGTTGACCGAACGGCACCAGTTGAATTACGCAAAAAGCGTCAAAACTATTTTGAACTGTTTCGCAAAGTGTCCATTTTTTAGGGGAATCAAGAGTGCCACGACCAATTTGATTTACCTCCACTTTGATTTGTACGCCTTGCAAGGAAACTTGAAGCTTGCAAATGTCTCGCTGGTGAATAACCCGAACGCTTGGCAAAACAGTTTCTATGTTTGCTTTGATACGCTCCAAAGCCGCACCAATGTCTTGAAGAGATGTGGCACGGTCTTCGATAGGTACGTAGGTAAGGTCAATATCGACAGACAAACGTGGCAGGTCACGGATAAATAAATTTATCGCCGTACCACCATGCAGCGCGAAACAGGTCTCTTTTGCCACCTCTGGCAAGACTTGCAGCAAAAGCTCAACCTGGCCTCTATATGTTTGCGGTGCCATAGCCTGCCAATTCCTTTGATACAGTTATTTTATAATTAGAATTGTAGATGCCATTTTTCACTATGCTGCGCTTCCCACTTCCTAAATCTACCTTTTCCAGATTCAGATATTGAAACCAATCATGTTTGGCCTTTTCCGCCATATATAAGAACAGACGCTTCACTTTGACTGACCGACATTGTTCTAAAAGTTCCTGAACAAGATTGGGGCGTAGGTTGTTAAGACCTTCCATCAGTTCATAGCATTCCATTAAGCCTTGTTTTTGGGGCGCAAGGTATAAGCACTCCATCAGTGCACGTACTGCACCAGATACTTTTATTGAAAATGCCCCAACAGTAGCTTCCGTCATCCCAACACCGGCGGGCAAGAACCCAGTTTTGTGATAATCAAGCTTTAGCCCCCAATCATGCCTTTTAAACCAAACTGGCAAAAACTCACTTTTGTCTCCAAACAGTGTAGCTTTTGAAGGTGAAAGTTCCAAAAAATGTGCTTTACCAAGCAAGGATAAAGCTGTTTTGCCACCGGGGTGGATAGTTGAGCCTAATTGCTTTTGTAGGGCATATACTGCACCCTCATACCCGACATTATCTCCTGAGCGGATCATCGCTCCAGTACCTATTGATTCAAGCCAGTGATTTTTCTTGTATCGTTGCTGGAGATACAGATCGTACCCTTGTTCACTCAACCAGGTTGATAGCAAAACTGTTCCATTTGGCTGCTCATTCAACAAGCGGTTTATTTTTGTGGCGTTTTTAGTACTCATAGTACCAATCTACGTCTTTTTTTAAACCCGCGCAAGAAATAGTTTATTTTTAACGACACACTGGTACTCATAGTACCAGTGTGTGCGTTTTTCTAAACTCATGAGATCATACAATCGCTTTACGAGCACGTTCTATAAGAAAGAATAAGACGTTATCGTTTCTTTAGTGACCCAACTATAATTGTATTAGCTGAAGGGCTTAATCGGCTTATGTGGCGCTGAAACTGATGATAAGCTAAATATCGTCCAGAACGTTGGTCTTATGCTTCTCGATGACCTTTATGACATTCTTGCTTAGTGGCAGATGTTTCTTTTCATTTTGCCATATTGCTTCAAACCGCTCTTTTGTATGTAAGACCGTATCAAGAACCAATTTTTCTGGCAGTCTCGCTTTGGCAGCAAAGCGCTTGAATGCCTGTTCGCTAAGATCGGCAAACCTTTTTGAGCGCCCCGCAAGACTTAAAGCCATGGAATCATCCGGAAGATAGGCAATAGTTGAAACAAAATCATAAGCGGGAGCAAGCACGGCTTGACGCTGATCTGGATAAATCAAAGACCAATTCTTAAGGTGCATATCCGCATTTCCAATAAGCGCATTAAACACCAAACGGCGCACAAATTCATTAATACCTTCCGCGCCTATTTCAGTCCATATTACCTCAGCGATGCTGCTATAACTGGCTCGCTCATATTTATCATCCGGCCTAACACCAAAAACCTGAGCAAAATCTTCCATATGAATTCGCTCACCTGAATCGGCACGATCAAAGCGGCGAATCGCAAAAGCTTGCGCCTCAATTTTATCAATGCCCTCAGGTAAATTTGCGATGGCACTTACCGGAATGAGTTTTACCTCAGGCACATCAATACCAATGGCACGAGCCAATTCCATCATTGAATATTCATTTTCTGGCACACCAGCATAACTGGCAGAAGGCAATTTTACGATCCAATCCCCACCACTGCCTTGTGCAGGAATAGTCATTCCACCATGGGTTTCCATGATACCAGAAAACTTTAATTGCACTCCAGCTAGCGAGAAACGCAAAAGCTGATCCTGCTTTTGCCCAGCCTTCTGTGGGGCACCTATTTTTGCAGGTAAGGCAAACGGCCAGTCATTCTCCCCGACAGGGTCAACGGTCACAGCCCCCGGTAAATCCTGCCCAAGCGCTGCAAGCAAATAGAACTCTCGCTTTTCTTTGACACCTGCGCGGCCTGCCAAATAATGACGCAAAGCTCCTTCGGGCAGCAAGTTTGAAAAGAATGGCGGCAAGCTAGTCCGCACTGGACGGCTCTCAGTAATTAAACCGCCATAAGCGTCTTTGTAACTTAGACTAAGGACTGGGCGTTCGCCATCTTCCACATATAACTCATCAAAAGCAAAAAGAGTTGCATCGCCAGGAAGAAGGGTCAGCGTGCCGATTTGCTTGCCATATAGGCTAACATTCAAAATCAGAGGGCTAGTCATGATCATCCCCCCCCATCTAACCGATAGGCAGAACGTGACCCATAACTAGAAGGCTTTTCATTATCACTATCTTTTAAGGCCTTTAATGCTGGCATAAGCTGTTTTGGAACTAGCACTAATTCCAAATCCAAAGCTCGCGCCAGTTCAATCAAACTCTTGGTAGTAAGATTGGTTTCACCGCGTTCAATTTTGGACAAGTGGCTTTGTGGCAAACCTGTAATGGTGCTCAAAGCTCTTTGACTCAATCCCTTTTCCTGCCTTGCCTCTTTCAAGGCCAGAGAAATATATTCAAGCGCAACTGACATTTGATCTATTCCTACATCTCATTTTATCTTATTAATATATTATTACATATCAGACACGCATGCAAGAATTTATATGCTAATGCATATCAATCAACCGATATGATATATTATATTGCATCAAAACAGAGTCCCCTGACGGCTGGCCTCTATATGAGCTTTCCATTCAGGCTTCTGCGCCTCCTCGTCCAACCAAGCCGTAACTTGACCTACGACTCCATCCTCGTGGGCTTCAATTGTCCCTTGCGTATGGAAATGTGATTTATAACCTGTTTCAGTCATAGGCAATGGCGCACGTTCAATATGCGCCCAAAACCTTTTGTATTGTTTTTGTGTCCTCGCGACTTCTGTCAGCCAGATTATCGTTTCTACGGCCTCTACCTAACAAAAGAATGGTCGAATGTCCTGAAAATCATGCTGCCGCCAATGTTGCAACAATCTGGCTGTCGTAGGCGTTACGCTCCAATTTTGTGGATTTGAAAGTTCACGCCACTGTTTCACTTGTTTACGAACATCATTGATTAGTGGAGTGGGGTTGTATTCTTGCTCTTCGGTAGAAATACCATCTTGAGAGTGCAGAGCTAAATCTTGCTGATTTTCAGCAACTCTGGATTTCTTCTTTTTCGGTTTTGGTACCGGTGAAATAAGGGCGGATGTCCTTCGACCATCTTGTGGAGGTAAATCTGTTGGCTGACCTTCGTCATCAAGCGCATGATGAAGTTTTGGTTCTTCATACGGCGAATTCAGGATTGGTTTTTCAAAAAAAGTATTGCTCACTTAGGTGATTCCCTCAGAAATTTCTTGTTCTTTTTTGCTTGCTCGGTTACCCATTTTTCTACTTCATCCTTACTAAACCGCCAGCTCCCCCCAACTTTGAAGCCAGGAATTTCACCCTCGGCAACAAGCCGATAAGCAGTTTTTTCTGTTAACTTCAAATAGCTTGCGACGTCTTTGATAGTCCAAATATCGCTCATATTTTGCCCCATAAGGTATATTGCATACTGAGAAAATACAGTATTTTTTTCCAAACATCAATAAGTTGTATTTAGTAAACATTAGGTATTAAAGCAAAAAGATCATCTCGCTTTTCAAGATGCAGCATCTTCGCGAGAGTTAAAAGAAAGAATTTATTCTAATGCAATTACGCATTTCCCACCGGGGCTTCATTGCAGAGCAAGGATAAATGCACGGCCTAAGAGTTCGCCATGTGCGTAACCTGTGCATTTTTCAAAGGGTAGATTAAACGCTAAGCGACCCATGTGGTCACTTTTGTTCTCGTTTAATCAAGATCATCTACGGGTTTAGGTGGATTGAGCTTTTTTGGTTTTACCCTACGGACGTTCACTGCTGCGGCGTCGATCACGTTCTTGATATGAGCGGCGTAGTATTTTTCGATCATTTCGACGCTGGTACGACAGTTCTTTGCGATTTGATATATGTCAGCACCTTCCATCAATCGTAAGCATATGTAGGTGTGACGAAGCGAGTAGGCGGTACGTTTCTTTCCTTCTCTTGTCGTTTTTAATCCCTCTTTTTCAAGTAAATTGTTAAACATCTTTCGATGATTGACGGGGAAGACCTTGTCTTGCGGTTGCGGCTTGTTACGTTGAACAATGCGTTGGTAGGGTCGAACGGCATTTGGCATGCTCTTGCAATAGCCAATCCCGCGCTTTCCTCGAACTTCGATTTCTAAAATGGTTTCGTTGGTTGCTTCATCATCAACAATATCTACGTCGCGATGCTGGATAGTAAAAACCTCATCTGGGCGCAGGCCTGTATTGGCCATAAACAACACAAAATCATGCAGGTCTTTTGCGTGGTGTTTGTGCAGGCCGTTTTTCTGTTCTGTGATGCGGCGGCGTGTCGCCTCATAAAGCTGTTTGTATTCCTTGGGACTAAACCAAGGACGATGCGATATCTTCCCTTGCGTTTTGTAAGGTGGGGAAAGGTCAGCTAGATGCTCAACCCAACCATGGCGCACGGCGGTTTTGAGCACCTGGCGCAAAGTAACAATTTCGTTGTGAATTGTATTGCGGGCAGGCGGCTTTCCTGTTGATGATGTCTGAATGCGGTGCATTCGGTATTCCTGAGTCTTGCCTGCCGTAACTTCTGACAAGCCCAAATCACCAAAGAATGGTAACAAGTGTAAACATAAGCGATCCTTGTGGCCACGTACCCAGGCGGGGCTTCGTTCTCCTTGTGTGATGGTTCATATTCAATTACGAATTGCTCTGCTGCTTCACTGACAGTTTTTTCATGTTTAAGATTACCGGTTATATGCCTGCCTTGAAGCTCCAAAAGCCAATCTTCTGCAAATTCACGCGCTGCAATTAAATTTTCTTCATGTGTTGATTTTCTGTATTTTCGTCCACCAACAAAAGCCGTGCATTGCCAAAATCGACTTCTTCCACGCTTGTAAAGACGGATTTTTCCTGCGGCGTAACTATGTGAAGGCATCCTAAAACACCTCCTTACTGACTGATTCGCAATGGCTACAAATAGTGTGTCCCATGTGTGTCAGTATAACATAGGTGATATGTAGATAAAAAGAGAAATCTTCTTATCGATAGTTTTGCTTATATATCAATGAGTTATTCGGTAAAAATTGGTTGCGGGGGTAGGATTTGAACCTACGACCTTCAGGTTATGAGCCTGACGAGCTACCGGGCTGCTCCACCCCGCGACAATCTAAGTACCTGAGCCTTTAGCTCGGGTAACAGCTTATTGTTGCCTTACGGCTACGGCGGGCTGCTCCACCTTAATAGGAAGCGTGTTGTAGCGGTTTATTTCAGCTTGTGAAGAGCAAACTAAATAAAACTGCCATTTTTCTTGATTTTTATGCAGCGCGCCTTTGCGGCATGCCGTTTACCATATCAGAACGAACCTCTGTCCTGGCCGAGCGCATGGCCGCCATGAACGTTCCCTCTATCAATTGCACCTGGACATCATAGCCCTTGTCAATCCAATAAGTTTCGATCCGGCGCTTCAAATCGCGAGCACCATCATTATTACAATAATCACCGTTCATTGCGGCAAATTCCTGTTAGCTATGTCAAGAGTTGTTCTAGCATAAAAATTCCTCGCTAGAATTTCACTAAATATTAGTTTTTTCACCAAAGTCAACCGCCTTTTACTTATATTTCAATTTTGTAATATAACAATTGTGTGAATTATTTGTTCTACGAAGAGGTATCAATACCCCCTCAAAATATAACTTTTTATTCCACCAGTTAAGACCTCTAATATATATTCTCCAAATGCTCCGGGGTTCTATTTTATAAGTTTTACCTATCTTTTCTTACTTTATATGTTTTTATAGGTACATTGAGGAACATCAAAAATGACTATAATTGGCCAACGCATCAAGAGTGCGCGTAAAAACAAAAACTTAAGCCAAACTGAACTGGCTTTGCTGCTTGGTGTCAGTCAACCAACTATCGGCAATTGGGAAAGCGGCAATCACGAACCAAGACATGCCATTACCTCCAGAATTGCTTACGCGTTGGATGTTCGCCACTTGTGGTTAATCAGCGGCATGGAAGCTCCAGTTGACGGAGACTCCCTAGCAACACCTGTTGTTGGCGAGCAAGGTCAGTATTTAACCACACCAATTGTTCATGTTCCGGTTCTCGAGTGGCCTATATCGACGGATAACTTCTTAAAAGACACCCCAAAAGCTCAACGATATTTGCCGGCTTCTTTATGGGCGCTGCAACCATTTGCATTAGAGGTTTGTGATGATTCTATGGTTGGCGAATTTGCGCAAGGAGCTTTAGTGATATTTGATGCAGCACGAACTAGGCTTTATGATGGAGAGCTATATCTTTTTAACTGGAACGGAATTGCGATTTTACGACGCTGGCGCACCAACCCAGGACGACTTGAGGCATCAGGTGATAGCAGTAATTTTCCAAGCCTGTTTACCGAAGAAAACCCAATAGTTATTGCTAGAGCCTTACAATCCATTCGCGAATTGGCTTAACCATAACATCATCCCCAGCCTGATTTTTTTATAAGAATTTGGCAACTTTATTTTCAAGCAATTTTACTAACTCAACCTGCATAAAACTATAATTATCAGGGATCCCAAGCACAACAACCCGCTTGCTATTCAAGTGTTTTTTGAATTTTTGTTGCAATTTCTTCTTATGTTTTGCTTCCATGACAAAAATTATGTCTGCCCATAAAATTTGTTCGATCGAGAGCCTAACATCTGCATCTGCAGAAAGACCCGCAGAATCTGTTTCCACGTCAGGATAGTCAGCAAACACCTGTTCTGCCGTTGGGCTACGCCATCTATTAGCACTACATAGGAAAAGTGAATTTCTGTGAATAATTAAAGCCCTAAGCCGCCTGCATAGGTTTTACCCGAGCATCCAAAATTCTTCTTGAAGCTATTTCATCAGCAACCTCATTGGTTGGGCGGTCTTCAGTCATGGATTTATCAAGTATTTCACCCAAGGTCTGTTCCAAACCAGCAACTTTCATTGCTACCCACTTATGATCAATTACCCCTTGAACTTCAGGAGCAATATTGATCACACCACCGGCATTTATCACATAATCTGGCGCATATAAAATACCAGCTTTATGCAAATCAACACCCAATGTATCGTTAGAAAGCTGATTGTTTGCCGATCCAGCAATCACTTTTGCCCGCACCTGACCGATCGTATCTTCGTTGATAACACCGCCTCTGGCACATGGAGCAAATACATCACAGCTTGTGGTAACAATGCCATCTTTATCAGCTATGATTGCGCCAAACTCGGCTTTGGCTTTTTGCAAAGTCTCGTCGACAATATCCGCAACAATCAGGTTGGCGCCGGCTTTGTGAATATCCTCACATAATCTCCACCCAACTTTCCCAAGCCCTTGAACAGCCACCGTCAACCCAGCAAAGCTGCTCGTCTTAAACGCCCGCTTGATACAAGCGCGCATTCCTACGAACACCCCTTGGGCAGTAAATGGTGACGGATCACCCATACCGGTATCAAGTCCGACTACATACTTGGTGCTACGCCTAATATTACTGGCATCCTCAACACTGACATTCATGTCTTCAGCGGTGATGTAACGTCCGCCAAGGCTGTCAACGGCTCTGCCAAATGCTCTAAACAGCTCTGCTCGTTCTGGGCCATCATATTTTGGATCGTTATTCCAGCTTTCCGGAACCATGATAACAGCTTTACCGCCGCCAAGCTCCAAGCCAGCAAGAGAGTTTTTCAAGCTCATGCCACGTGAAAGCCGCAACACATCAGTTAGCGCTTCGGCTGAATTACTGTAGCGAACCATGCGGCACCCGCCCAAAGCAGGCCCTAGATCCGTTGAATGAATGGCAATGATTGCCTTCATTCCGGTTAGTTTATCGACAAAAAAATGTACAGACTCATGATGCTGAAAAGCATCGCACTCAAATACGCTCATTACGCTCGCTCGCACTTGGCATCACAAAAAATGTGGCCGGTTCAGTTATATTTTGCGCATAAAAGTTGCTTTTTTGATTAAAGTCTTAACCGTCAGCGCGTTGCTTGATAACCTGATAACGATAGACTGCAACGCTCCCTTTTTCAAGGGTGTTTAGGCGCTTTTTTGCAGTTTCCATCTCTAAGGAGAAATATTTTCGCAAAGGCTCCAGAATTGGCGCAAGTTTTATAGCGCCTTCAAGATCTAATTGGCTTTTATGTGCCGTGCTCAGTGATTTTCGCAATGAGCGCAGGTAACTTCCAGTAGTTTCTTTAACTTTACAAACATCGAATCCAGCTTGTTTTATAGCATTACTACGTTCGCCAGGGCTTTGCCAAAAGCAATCTTCTGGCTCAATATCATTA
>JAKITZ010000258.1 GCA_021647805.1 Robiginitomaculum sp. | reverse complement strand
TCTTTAACCTTACGATATAATGTCGATCTGCCAATGCCCAGCCGCCTAGCAATTTCAGACATGTGACCAGCATAGGCGTTTATCGCAAACTCTATCAGATCGCGCTCAATTTCCTCTAATGCCCTTATGTGGCCAGCAGTATTGGTAATGTGTACCGGGTCATCATTGTTTGCTGCCGGGCCGTCAGAAACGGCTGGAACGTGGGCTTTAACCACTAAAGCCTCTTCGTCAGCACCGGCGCTGATCTGGCGCGTAACACCTGATATATGCGGAAAGTCCTCGGCTTCTAGCTCATTGCCCTCACAAAGAACCACTGCGCGGAAAACTGCATTTTCCAGCTGGCGAACATTACCCGGCCAATCAAAGCCTTTTAATAAACCCATAGTTTTGGCTGTTGCTCCAGCGATATGGGTGCCTTCTTGAGAATTAAAACGACCAATAAAGTGACGCACCAACTCTGGCAAATCCTCCATACGATCCCGAAGTGGCGGAACCTCCAAAGGAAATACATTCAAGCGATAAAACAGATCTTCGCGAAACTTTCCATTGGCTACATCTTCGGTCAGGTCACGATTGGTTGCCGAAATAATCCGCACATTGACCTTGACCGAACGCTTGGCGCCAACTGGGTCAATCTCGCCCTCTTGCAATGCCCGTAGCAGTTTAACTTGCATATCCAGAGGTAAATCCCCAACTTCATCAAGGAATAAAGTCCCACCATCGGCTTCTCTAAACTTGCCTTTATGCTTGTCGATAGCCCCGGTAAAGGCACCTTTTTCATGGCCGAACAAAATGCTTTCCACCAAGTTTTCTGGTAATGCTCCGCAATTCACCGTGATCATTGGTTTGCCGGCACGTGCCGATGCGCCATGAATTGCTCTGGCAACCAATTCTTTGCCGACACCGCTTTCGCCCAAGACCAGTACCGGAATATTGGACTTGGCAGCCCGCTCGCCCAAACGCACCACCTGATGCATTACAGGTGCGCTGGCGATCATGTCACCAAAGCTCAAAGACCCGCTGGCGGTTTTGCGTAAGCGTACAACTTCACCCTCAAGCTCCCCGACTTTCATAACATTTCGCAATGAAACCAGTAACCGTTCAGGGCTAACCGGCTTGACAAAGAAGTCTGCAGCACCGGCCTGCATTGCTTTTACCACTGTTTCAATACCGCCTTGTCCGGTTTGAACTATGATCGGTATTTGTGGAGCGCGATCACGTATCTCGGCCAACGCTTTCATGCCACCCATTCCCGGCATTACCAAATCAAGCAATATCACATCAATATTGCCAGCACCGGTTATTGCCCCAACAGCCGCCTCTCCACTGTTAGCATGAGCGGCAACAAACCCTTGTTTTTCTACGACAGCTTGCATAAGGCGACGCTGTGTCGGGTCGTCATCAACAATCAATATTGTTTTGGTCATGGGATACGCCTTCTGTTGTGCGATTTTTCTCTAATGAACTTTGTTAATGCCAATATGAGTGATTGCGGTAAAAATCCGGTTACGTTTCATGGTTACAAACAGGTTAATGGTTCACTTTGGTACAAAAGTTATTCAAGAACATTGATTGACCGCAGAGCAAAGCAACGCTATCGGCATAGTTATGAAAAACAAGACCAGCAAAAAGAAGAAACCATCACCAGAGCTGCCACTTGCGAAGTTAGATGGAAAGAAACCGTCGTCCCCCGTCTGGTTCAAAACCTGCCTCGATACTCCTTTTGAGGATGCTGATGTAAAGGTTTTGGGCGCAAATATTCGTTATCGAGTGTGGGGAGATAAAAGTAAGCCCGGCTTGATATTGGTTCATGGCGGGGTTGCTCATAAAGGGTGGTGGGACTTTATTGCGCCATTTTTTACCCCGCATTACCGAATAGTAGCTTTGGATCTTTCTGGCATGGGAGAAAGTGACTGGCGGGAATTTTATGATATGCCCACCTATGCTGCCGAGGTTTTAGCTTGCGCCGAAGATGCTGGGTTGTTCGAAAGTAAAACAAAGCCGTGGTTGGTTGGCCACTCTTTCGGTGGCTTTGTTACAATGGCTTTTGCCGCCGCCTATGGGAAACGCTTCCAAGGCGCAATTGTTATCGACAGCCCCGTGCGAACGGCTGATAAGCAGCGTAGATCGCCGCCGCCTTCGCGTGGAGGTAAGGTCTATGATACTTTAGAGCAGGCACTGGCACGTTTTCGACTATTGCCCTCGCAACCATGTGAAAACTTATTTGTGATTGACCATATTGCCAGAAACTCACTAAAGCAGGTTGAGGGCGGGTGGACTTGGTGTTTCGATCCACAATTATGGCCTAAAATGCGTTATGATATGAAAGCTGCCATTGAAGTTGTAAATCAGTTTCAATGTCCGGTAACATTGATCAGAGGCGAGCAATCCTCTTTGCTAGACGATGAAACGTGGGAGTTTGTGAAACAAGTTTTCCCCAAAGGGCCTAGTCACATATCCATTCCCGAAGCCAAGCACCATGTATTGCTTGACCAACCTTTGGCGCTAGTGTCCGCGCTTCGTGTTATATTTGGTTCTGGGATATAAACTCTCAAAATTCCTCGAAAACAAAACCGATCAGTGATTTCAAGTTTTCCCCTGCGGATAAAGCTTAAAAAGGTTGGCCGCGAAACAATCATTATTTACGAGTAATTTTCAGCTAAAGTAGCAATTAGAACTGCTCTAGGGTTTACTTGTCGCGATAATCGTCGGCTTCATAAGTTCCAACCCG
>JAKITZ010000024.1 GCA_021647805.1 Robiginitomaculum sp. | reverse complement strand
TTTAAAGCGGGCAAAACTATGATTAGCTAGCGGGTTTTCCCGCTGGTAAAATGTATCGCTAGAGTACTTTAGTAGTTTGAGTAGTTTGGCACAGAATTCTTGTCTTTGACGAGTTTAGGTTGGAGCTGTTCCAGACATTAGAAAAGTTGCGTGTATTTTGCGCAAGTCGAAAAGGAGACTATTATGCAAGGTCATGGCTCTCACACACCGGCAAATGCAAACAGCAAGGCTTTGATAATAACCGGCTGGCTGACCGGAATTTATTTCTTACTTGAACTTGGTATTGGTATTTACACCGGCTCGATTTCTGTTTTGTCGGACGCGTTTCATACGTTTTCTGCAGTTGGCGGGGTAGTGCTTGCATTTGTTGCTGCAAGAATTGCCCTGCGCCCAGCGGATAAGTCTCGAACCTTTGGCTCGTACCGTGCGGAAATAGTCGGCGCATTGCTTAATGTCGGCTTTTAAATGATCCTATTGACCTGCCAACTACTCCTATGTTGCTGGCGGCTCTTGGTGGTTTGATTACCGAAGTCATTTCGTTAAAATTATTATACAAAGGGCAAAAAGGCGACATAAATATGCGTGGTGCATTCTGGCACGTCATGCAAACCTTTATTGGTAGTTTGCTGATCATTGTTGCGGCACTGGTGATCAAGTTTACCGGTTTTTACGCGATTGATCCGATATTGGGCATGGCGTTTGGTGTTGTATTATTGCTGGTTTCATTTGGTATTATTCGTGAAGCCTTTGGGATTTTGATGGAAAACACCCCTGAAGACCTTGATCTTGATGCTTTGGTTGGCAAGTTAAAGGCAATACCCGGGGTTATTGATCTACACCATATTCATGCTTGGACACTTACTTCGGGCAAACTTCTGTTTTCGGCGCATTGTCACATAGATAAAACGCAACCATCTGATAAAATATTTCCGGTCGCACACGAAATTCTGCGAAAAGATTTTGGTATATATTTTAGCACAATACAGATGGAAACCGAATGTCAGGACGAAACCGAAACTAATGATCTTGATTTTATTTCACCAAGCAAAGTAGAAAACCATGAGTAATTCTACAATAAACAAACTAAGCTTAAAGCGAGTTGGAATGGCGATGTCGTTGTTTTTTGCGATAAGCTTTCTGGCATGCATTATCTGGGGTCTAATCACTCCTATGTCGATGCACATGCACGATGCGTGGGTATCATTACTACCGGGTTTTGTCTGGCTTACTCCAGTTGGTTTTCTGATCGGACTGGTTGAAAGTTATTTGTATGGCTGGTGGGTCGCTTTGGTATTTGTACCGCTATATAATAAATTTGCCTGAAACCAAGATGCCTGTTCACAATTTGTTGAAAACAAATTAGTTGAATAGCAACTTGCTTGGACTTACATAGGTCGCATACAAAGGGACTTTATGCAGTACCAGCTAAATATACATGCTTTGAAAGCAATATTTACCAGCCTTGTCATAGTGGTTATATCACTTGGCTTTGCATTTCCTGTGCAGGCCTTAGTATATGATCAAAGCTCTATACAGAGCATGGAAATTACCGATCAGGCTTGCAGCAAAGACAGCAGCGAAAGCCACCACACAGCAGAAACCGATTGCTGTGACAAGCAGCCATGTCCACAAGATATGGACTGTGGAATTGATTGTGTTGCCCATAGCGTTGGCGCAACCGCGTTGTTAAAAACATATCTTCCTAGTCTCCATCAGGACAAATCAGAGGTTATAGCGCCTATTGTTTTGGCTTCTTATGCCTACTTGCTTGCTTTTGACGCGCCGCCTCCTCGAAATTGAATCTTAACAAATTTTAAGCCAATAGTTTATGCGGTTTTGCTGAATCTATGGCAAAAATAAGATTCAACATATACTCAAAATACTTAAATTGGACCATGTTTTGAGTATAAATTTCTTTAGCAATCCATCAACTTATCCAAAAACCGGTGCCCACTTTTTGGGTCGATGGAGTAAGAGAAAAAGAGGCGAATATGACGATACGTATTTTTATTACCTTTATTGTGTCAGTTTCCGGTTTTAGTTATGCCGCGATTGCACAAACACCTTTAAGCCTTGAAGAAGGCGTAACCATCGCTTTGCAATCCAATGACCCCAGTGTTGGTCTGTTGGAGAAACGAGCCTTAGCACTTGAAGATAGAGCTGTTTCTGACAGCCAATTACCTGATCCGGTGTTTAGCACCAGGATCATGAGCGTTCCATTATCATCATTTGATATAAACCGCGAAGGCATGACCCAATTATCTTTGGGGGTTAGGCAGGCCTTTCCCAAAGGTCAAACCCGTGCCTTAACCCGTGAAAAACGCCTCGCCGAGGCGTTGGTTCAGCGCAAAACCAAGGTTTTGCGTAATCGTGAGATTGCCCTGCAAACTAGAACATTCTGGCTGGAGCTTTATTATTGGAGACAGGCCAGAGCAATTACCGAGCAAACCTTAACCAAGGTAGAGGAATTAGGAACTATATCCGAAGCCAATTATGCCAGTGGCAAAGGCGGGGCGCAAAATGTGTTGCGGATTGATCTGGAAAAATCGTTGTTGCAAACCCGTCTTGTTGATCTTGATCGTAAAGCCGATATGGCAAAAGCTGATCTATCGCGTCTTATCGGCATTGCCAATGCGGCCAGACCGCTTGACGAGCAATTACCGTCACTACCGCAATTGCCGGCGGCTGATAAAATGCAGGCTGAATTGATACATCACCCAAGTGTAAAAGTGTATGATGCACAATTACAGGCGCATGATCGACAAGTAGATATTGCTAATGAGCAGTATAAGCCGGGTTTTGCTGTTGATGCTGCTTATGGTTTACGTGATAGCCGTTCTGATTTTGGCTCTATCGGTGTGTCGTATTCAATCCCGTTGTTCAAAAAGAACCGTCAGGATCGGGTGTTAAGTGCCACCAAGAATTTGCGCGGCTCAACCCGTTTGGCAAGAGACGTGCAATTGCTGGAATTAAATCGTGCATTAGGTCGAAGTTTTGCTGACTGGGCGCGTTTGGGCGAGAGTATCGCGCTTTATGAAAATGATGTGATCGATAGAGCCGCAGATACTGCCGAAGCTGCATTGTTTGCCTATGAAAATGAGACCGCTGATTTTGCCGAATTGGTACGGGCAGAACTTGCGGTTCTTGATGCTGAATTAACACTAATCCGTTTGCGGGTTGACCGTACTAAGTCCCACGCAAAATTGATGTTTCTTGAATGGACAAAACCATGACTAAATCAAATATAGTTATTATTCCCATTGCCTTGGCTGTTGGCCTAGCTGGTGGGTTTTTCGGTGCTAAATTACTTGGAAATGGGGCAGGGGATCAAAAGTCCAGTGTCTCTGCAGAGAGGGAAATTCTCTATTGGAAAGCACCAATGGATCCAAATTTTCGTAAAGACAGTCCCGGCAAATCGCCTATGGGAATGGACCTGGTTCCGGTTTATGCCGGTGGCGAGGACGAAGATGATCGTAATCTGGTTAAGATAAACCCGACTGTGCAAAACAATATCGGGGTTCGCACCGCCAAGGTTGAGCGAATTGATTTAATGCGAAACATTGAAACTGTTGGCTTTGTTCAAATTGATGATGATAAAACCGCTAGCATTGATGTTCGTACCGAAGGTTGGGTCGAGAAATTATATGTGAAATCAGTGGGAGAGCCAGTTTCCAAAGGCCGCCCTTTGTTTGATCTGTACTCGAAGCCATTGGTGACAGCCCAAGAAGAATACTTGCAATCGGTGCGAATTGGACGCGAGAGCCTTATACGAGCTTCCAAAGGCCGCTTGCTTGCTTTGGGGCTGTCGCAGGCGCAAATTAGGGTTCTGACAAAATCGGGTAAGGTTAAACGCCTAAGCCGCTTTTACGCGCCGCAAAATGGTGTGGTGACAATGATGCACGTTGGCGAAGGAGCTTTTATTAAGCCGGGGCAACGGATAATGATGCTGGCTGATTTGTCTTCTATCTGGGTGTTAGCCGAAGTTTTTGAAACTCAGGCCGGTTGGGTTAAGCCTGGCCAAAGTGTGCAGATGCAAGTTGACTCGCAGCCCGGACGTGTATGGACAGGTATTGTTGATTACATTTACCCGGTGATCAATTCCGCTTCTAGAACCGTTCAGGTTAGATTGCGGTTTGAAAACTCCGACGGTGCGCTAAAGCCACAAGGCTATGCGAAGTTAACTATCGAGACCGAGCCAAAGCGAAATGTATTGGTGATTGACCGTGAAGCTTTGATCCGAACTGGAAAGTCAACCAGAGTCATTTTAGCTTTGGGTGATGGGCAGTTCCAACCAGCAGAAGTAAGCGTTGGAATGGAAAGCATGGGTAAAGTTGAAATCATTAGCGGTTTGGAAAATGGCGAAGCCATCGTGGTTTCTGCACAGTTTTTGATCGATTCTGAGGCATCTTTTCGCGGCACTGAATTACGTATGACTAATCAAGAACCCATGAAAGATATGGGGCCAAAAGAAGCTGATGCTAAAGGTGTTGTTTTGTCTTTGATGGCTGATCACGGAATGATTACCATCCAGCACGAAGCCATTGAAGCATTTGGCTGGCCGAATATGGAAATGGATTTTGTTACCGAGCCATCTTTTCTTGATAATATCAAAGAAGGTGATGCAGTGCATTTCAAGGTTCTAGAAATGGTCAATGATAATGATGATTTTGTCGTGACTTCAATCATGAAAATCGATGGAAATATGGAGTCTGAGCAATGATCGCAGGTGTTATTCGTTGGTCAATCGACAATCGATTTTTAGTTGTTGTATTTGCCTTTTTGTTAGGTGGTTGGGGGCTTTACACCCTTCGCGAAATCCCGCTCGATGCCATTCCTGATCTCTCTGATGTACAGGTGATCATTAAAACTTCTTACCCCGGACAAACTCCGCAAGTGGTTGAGGATCAAGTCACTTATCCGCTTACCACTGCAATGCTTGCGGTGCCGGGCGCAGTAACTGTTCGTGGCTATTCGTTCTTTAATGATAGTTTCGTCTATATTATTTTCAAAGATGGTACTGATCTGTATTGGGCGCGATCACGGGTGTTGGAGTACCTCTCGCAAGTGGCTCCGACATTGCCGGCTACTGCGCGATCAGCCTTAGGGCCTGATGCCACCGGTGTTGGTTGGGTGTATCAATATGCTTTGATTGATAAAACCGGCAATAATGATTTATCGCAATTACGGTCAATTCAGGATTGGTTCT
Organism: Robiginitomaculum sp.; assembly: GCA_021647805.1. Lineage (GTDB taxonomy): Bacteria > Pseudomonadota > Alphaproteobacteria > Caulobacterales > Maricaulaceae > Robiginitomaculum_B. The sequence goes on along the minus strand of JAKITZ010000024.1, from coordinate 11,274 downwards.
TAAAGTATGAATTGCAAACGGTTCCCGGTGTTTCCGAGGTTGCAACCATTGGCGGCATGGTCAAGCAATACCAAGTAATTGCCGATCCAGATAAATTGCGAGCTTATGATATTCCATTGTCAAAAGTTCGTACGGCAATTCAACGCGGCAATCAGGAAACCGGTGGCCGAGTGATTGAAATGGCCGAAGCTGAGTACATGGTTCGGGCATCAGGATATATAAAATCCGAGGAAGACCTAAAATTGATACCGTTAAAAGTCACCAAAGATGGTACGCCAATATTGCTGCGTGATGTGGCAGAGATTCGCCTTGGGCCAGAATTGCGTCGAGGAATTGGCGAGTTAAATGGTGAAGGTGAAGCAGTCGGTGGTGTGATCATCATGCGCTATGGTGAAAACGCCATGCAAACGATCGAACTGGTCAAGGCAAAGCTGGAAACTCTCAAGAAGAGCCTGCCTGAAGGCGTTGAAATCGTAACCACTTATGATCGTTCTGGATTGATCGAACGAGCGGTACATACCTTGCAGGAAAAGCTGTTAGAAGAATTCTTAGTCGTGATAGTGGTTTGTGTTATATTCTTATTTCATATTCGCTCATCATTGGTGATAGTTCTTAGTCTGCCCTTGGGTGTTCTGGCCGCTTTTATTGTGATGAATATGCAGGGCATTAACGCCAATATCATGTCATTGGGTGGTATTGCCATTGCGGTGGGCGCTATGGTTGATGCGGCGATTGTTATGATCGAAAACATGCATAAACACATAGAAAAGGAGGCTTTGACCAATAAGAATCGCTGGCGAATTGTTCTGGAGTCGGCAACCGAAGTTGGCCCGACATTGTTTTTTGCCTTGTTGATTATCACCTTTAGTTTTGTGCCGATTTTTGCACTGGAAGCTCAAGAAGGTCGTTTGTTCCATCCGCTGGCATTTACCAAAACTTATGCCATGGCGGCTGCTGCGTTCTTGTCGATCACTTTGGTACCGGTATTGATGGGTTATTTTATTCGCGGTAAAATCGTGTCGGAGCATAAAAATCCGGTGAATTGGTTGTTGATTACTGTTTATCGTCCGTTCATCAATGCTGTCTTGCGTTATCCTGTGATGATGTTGTTGGTGGCTGGCTTGGTGTTATCCAGCGCCTTAATACCGCTATCGCGTATTGGCGGTGAGTTTATGCCTGATCTTGACGAGGGTGATTTGCTGTATATGCCAAGCGCGTTTCCAGCTGTTTCTGCTGGTAAAATGGCGCAAATATTACAGCAAACCAACAAACTGATCATGACAGTTCCAGAGGTTGAAACCGCCTATGCCAAAGCTGGACGGGCTGATACTGCAACTGATCCTGCACCTTTAACCATGGTTGAAACTACCATTCGCCTTAAGCCGAAAGATCAATGGCGAGAAGGTATGACCACGGAAAAGCTAAAGGCTGAACTAGACAAATTGGTGCAAGTTCCAAGCCTGACGAATGTCTGGATTATGCCGATCAAAAACCGTATTGATATGTTGGCTACCGGGATTAAAACTCCGGTTGGTATCAAGGTTGCTGGCCCTGATTTGGAAGTAATTGGTCAAATTGGTATGCAGATAGAAGAGATCATAAAACCGGTTCCCGGCACTTCTTCGGTTTATGCCGAGCGGGTTACTGGCGGTCGGTTTATTGATATTGATATCCGTCGTGCAGAAGCTGCTAGGTTCGGACTTAATGTTGCCGATGTGCAAGATGTGATCCGAACAGCTATTGGTGGAATGACTATAACCCAAAGTGTTGAAGGGTTGGAGCGATATCCGGTTAATTTGCGTTACCCGCGGGATTATCGTGACAGTCTGGAGAAGCTGAAAACTCTGCCAGTAGTGACCCCGATGGGGGCGCAAATTCCGCTTGCGCGCTTAGCCGATATTTCCATTTCTGGCGGCCCTGGCGTAATTCGTAGTGAAAACGCCAGATTAAATGGCTGGATCTATGTGGATATTGCCGGGCGGGATATCAGCTCTTATGTAGCAGAGGCCAAACAAGTGGTTGCTGATGGCATTGATCTTCCGCCGGGTTATTCTTTAAGCTGGTCTGGTCAATATGAGTATATGGAGCGTGCCAAAGAGCGTTTAGCGGTGGTTGTACCGGTAACTCTGGTGATCATTTTATTGCTATTGTTTCTTAACTTCAAACGGGTAGTGCCGGTGCTAATTATCATGGGAACTTTGCCATTGGCGTTGGTTGGTGGTCTTTGGTTACTTGATATGCTTGGTTATAACATGTCGGTTGCCGTCGGGGTTGGCTTTATTGCTCTGGCCGGTGTGGCGGTGGAAATTGGCATGTTGATGATGGTTTATCTTGAACAAGCGATGAAAGCCAAACAAGAGGCCGTTAAACAGCAGAACCGAGAGTTTGTTGTTGCTGACTTGCGTGAAGCCATTATCGAGGGTGCTTTGATGCGGGTGCGTCCGATTATGATGACTGTTGCGGTGATCATTGCCGGATTGATGCCGATCATGCTTGGAACCGGAACTGGATCCGAGGTGATGAGCCGTATTGCCGCGCCGATGGTTGGCGGCATGGTAAGCGCCACCGTTTTGACCCTGTTGGTAATTCCGGCAGTGTTCTTGATCTGGAAACGTATAGGGCTGAAGAAAACTGCTGAATAGTATTTGACTATTTATTCAGAACTTTGAAGCAAGCACCAGTTTTGGTGCTTGCTTCAAATGTTTTTTTTGCCAATATTTTTTCTAAATTGTCGATATTAAAAAGCTATACCAAGTTTTTCCCACGGGATAAAACTTAAAATGTCTCAACAGGAAACAATTGCTGTTGGCGTAACCTTCGTTAGTCATCATCACCAAAACCCATGTTTCACTGGGCTTTTCGGCGCATTCACAATGTCAAACAGCCGCAAACAGATGGCTTATGACCTGCTGCAACACCATTATAGCAAGTGGAGACAAAGCGAGCATGTCTGGCAGTTATCCCCGCCTGTTGATTGCTAATGAGTGTCAATGAGGGTGCAATGTTTGCTAATTAACCCTCAGTGCAGATAATTTCTTTGCCAATGATTGCTAATTAAGTATCAACTAGCATTGCGAACGTGACCCTTGTTTGCACTTGTTATTTTGTCTCGCGTCAAGGAAATCACCTCAATCCGTCACTCCGGCGAAAGCCGCAAGCCATCCTTGTAGTCTCCGTTCCAAGGTCATTTGGTGTTTTCAGCACTTACCTCGCACCACTTACAAGACTGGATTGCTGGACAAGCCCGCAATAACGGACGGGGTGGGGTTAATATGCCACCAACTCAGTTATTTTGTTTTACTCTTTGATTGTGGCTCCAGCAATTTCCGCGCCCGATAAATTCGCGTCTCTACGGCTTTAGGGCTGATGTTCAATATTTCTGCCGCTTGTTTGTGGCTCATGTCTTCGATAGCGCATAGGATCAGCGGCTCGCGTAATTTCGCCGGTAATTCAGCCACTTTTTTGGCCAGTAATTGCAATGCTGTTTTTTCCAGTAAACTAGTTTCAGGGTCACTATTGTCGGCAAATTGCGAAACCTGTTGTTCTAACATCGGGTTGATTCGGTTGATGAAGTACATGGCTTTGCGTTTGCGTCCAAGGTCTCGACATTTGTTCAGGGCAATCCGGTACAGCCAGGTTGATACTTCGTATTTCGGGTTATAACGAAACAAATTACGGTGGGCAGCAACGAAAGTTTCTTGCACTATATCTTCAGCATCATCAGCGTCACCGATATGGCGTAAGGCAAATTTGAACAAGGGCAACTTAAAGCGCCGCATTAGTATAGTAAAAGCAAAATCCTTGTGGCTCAGCGCAAGTTGCACCAATGCCCGATCATCTTGTTTGGTGAAATCTGTTTTATTTGGTTGCGGCATGGAGCGAACGAATTACTAGCTTATCAAATTCAATAGCCTGGTCTTCGTTCAATACATCTCGCATTTTGAAAATATGTTGTAAGGTTTCGCGTTGTAATTCCCCCAATATTATTAAATATTGCTCCCCGGCTTCGGTTACATCGGCTGATAATTTATGATCTTTGGCTATGGCATCGGCTATTGAACCATTGGCAGCTTTTAACTGGTTTTCTAAGACCTTTTTTCGTTTGGCAAATTCTTTTTCTAATAGGTGAATTTGCTGTTCTTGCTTTGATGATAGTTGCAAGGAGTTGTGAATTTCGGCATGCAGATCAGTAGAAATCACGGCGTGTGGTGTAAACAAGGCTTTGCCAATCCAAACGCCACCCAAGCCAACAACAAGGCTTAGTATTATTAAAAGTAAAGTGTTTTTCATCGGTACAAATGTTTGCTCAATCATTTAGCAAGGCCATCACACTATAGGCCGGTGTGTTGGAAAACACCACTAATGTTTGATCATTAACTGTTGCATTGGCTCCGATCAAGCCGCCGGTTACTAACACCAAGGACAAAGTTACCGCACGCCAAAACAATGACCAATTGCCAGTGGTGCTTATTGTACGACTTTCAATAACTTGCCAAACATTTGCTTCTAATGTGTTCAGGTGAGGCGGATCAATATGCTGGTTTAGCTGTTTTAACCTTTGATCAATATTGTTTTCATTTTTTGTCATTCTTATTTCTTACAAGCTGGTGCAAAGCACCAGCTTGTCTCCAATAGCTTATGAAGTTTGCAAATGAGTCATTTTCCATTGATCGTTCACAAGCCTTAAAACCGCTGTTCCATTACCTTTTTTGGTTTTGGCTTCGCCTTTATAAGTATAGGCGATGTCGATGGCAAAAGTTGCAAAAGCCATGTCCCCGGAAACCGTGCTTTTGATATTTGTGTATTCGTATTTACTAAATACCAGTTCGACCATTTCAAATTCAGGGATCAAATGATGGTCGCGATAATCAGACCAGCCAATGTTTTTACCCGAACCCTCAAAGATGGTAAAATCAGTACCATCGGCCATTACTAGGCTTTCCATAACGGCAACTTCTTCGGTGTTTATTGCCGCAGAATAAGCTTTCATAACAGCAATAACCGCAGTTTGTTGTTCGCTATTTGCCGGCATTTCTTCGTGGCCGGAGTGTTTGCTATCATGGCCTGGGCCGGCAAACGCCGCCATTGAATATGTTAGGCCAAAGACCAAAGTAAGTATCGAAATTAATAAGGTTTTCATGAGTCTATTCCTGTAATTATATTAAAATATGATTTTCCAATTTTGTGGTTTTAAATGTTTACCAAGGCAGTAAGTGCTTGATACCGCCATGTGCCAGCGCTCCGCCAAGGAAACCATTTATAGCAACCAGTGCCGCCATAAAGAATAATGACAAGTTGAACATCATGTTCATTTGTCGATTTGATCCATCGTCTGCTTTTTTCATCAACCAAACGGTTAATGCTGCCACAGCTAACATTCCGGTTCCGATCCAGCGGTGTGATAACATGACAGGTGCTTCGGCTGGTTGCGGTGGCCCTGAGTGCGCCCAACCAAGAAACCCTGCGCCAATGACCGAGATTAAACCTGCCCAGACCATAAACCTGACTGCACTGCTTGAAGAGAAACTAGAGCCGCGCAATAACATGGCTTGTGCCAAAGCTGCGGTTAAAAACAAGGCGATTGGAAAATGCACGATCAAAGGGTGGTATTTGCCAATGCCGGCCATAACTTTGGAAAACTGGCTACTGTCGGGATCTAGCCCCCAATGTGAATGTCCTCCAGCGTCTGCTTCGCTGGCATCGTGGTCATCTGCTCCAGCGGCAGCGTGTTCCTCGCCATCTGCATGTGCTGGCACTTCCATGCTGTCATGTTCTGATGTGGCTTTTTTCTGGGTGGTCGGAGCGGCTGGTTTGTCATCATGAACCGCGCCCGGGTGAGCAAATGCGTATTGGCCTAAAGAACCTGCGATAACTAGCATTATTGCCAGTATCAGAATTTTTCCTAAATTGATCTGCATATCAAGATTTCCTCTTTTTATTCAATAGAGAGTACGTATTGATTTTGCTTATCCCTTAAAAATATTTTTGCTTATATTCAAAATACCGAACTAACGGTATTTTGAATATACTTTATCTTCTGGATCCATCAACTTACAGAAAACAATCTTAGTGGTCGCATTTGCTCACCACAAAACCGCATACACTTTTGCTGGCAAATGCTTGTTCCCACTTTTGGGGTCGATGGAGTATAGCATTATTCGACCACAGTTTTATTTAGTAATACCGGATCGCCAAAGCCAAGTTGTTTAAGGCTTTCAAGCTGGGTTTTTGCATCTCCAGCAATGATCAAATGCATTGCATCAGGGGTAAGGTATTTCTCGGAAAGCCGCTTAATATCATCAAGAGTCATTGCCTCGACCTCGGCGGTGTCCTGCAAACGGTAATCATCGCTAAAGCCGTAATTGCTGATCTGCCCTAATATACCAAGTTTCGCAGAAAGAGTTTCTGACTTTAGTGCTTGTCCTTTTATGATCGCACTTTTCATGGTTTTTAGATCTTCGGCGGTAAAGTTTGCGCCATATTCCGCTAGAATATCGCGAATTAACTGAGCCGATTCATAAGTAACATTCGATCTGACGCTGGTGCGCACGGTAAAGGTTCCGCGATCTTTTACCGCAGCAAAGCTGGAGCGGATGCCATAAGTATATCCTTTATTGACCCGCAATTCGGTGTTTAGCTTCGAAGTGTAAATATTGCCAAGCAGATAATTCATGGCATTGGTTTTTACAAAATCAGGATCAATTATTGCCATTGTGGGATAGCCAAATTGAAAGCTAGATTGTTTGGCGCCGGGAATGTCATAGAAATAAATAGTTGATTTTGTTGGCGCGATTGCTTGACTAAGCTCTAGCTTTGGGTTGGCTTCTCCGCTCCAGTTTTGACCAATTCCAGTTAAAGAGGCTTTGACCTTAATGGCGGAAATATCGCCGACAATTAGAAACTGTGCTTTTGTCGGAGTGTAATATGTCGTGTAAAATGTTTTCAAATCATCAAGAGTGACGGTTTGCAATTTATCTTTTGAGCCATATCCGTAAACACTATAAATATTGTCTGACGGGTACATTATAGCTTGAAACTCTTTAGCTACTATTGCTGATGGGTTAGCTGCTGACTGATCGATAATGTTTGCAGCCTCTAACATTAAAGTGGCAAATTCTTCGTTGTCCCAACGTGGTTGCAGTAACATCTCTTCGGCCAGTAAGATGGTCTCATTAAAGTTACGAGCTAAGGTGCTGCCTCTTAAGTACGCACCACTTTGGGTGGTGGAGATAGAGATGCTCGAACCAAGTAACTGTATTGCGTCTTCTAATTCGGCAGTGGTTTTATTTATCGTGCCTTTGTTGAGCAAAGCAGCTGTTAATGTGGAAATTGCCGGCTGCTCAAGTGAGCCACGAATATCGCCGGCATCAATTTTAAGGCTAAAGTAAATCAGTGGTGTTTCATCATTTTCAATACCAAATAATTGAATACTATTTTTGGTTTCTCCTCGCCAAACTGTTGGTGTTCTCATGGTAATTGCACCACCAAATTCTGGCTCTATGGTGCGGTCAAAAGCTGATGGTGTCGGGGTAAAGGTGCGTGCCTTTGGATCAAAGTCTGTTTGCGCCTCCGCGCCTTTGACGATTTCCTCTTCGGCAAAACTTGTTAATACAGCTCCCGATAAAGCCAGATCAATTTCGTCTTTAGGAACAAAACTGGTGGCAACATAATTCTGGCCTTTGATGTATTTATTATAAACCCGCATCACATCATCAGTGGTAATTGCTTGGATGTTGGCGATGTCTTGATGAATAAATCCGGGATCATTTGTATAAGTATTGTATTCGCCTAACTGAATGGCTTTGCCTAATACGCTTTGGATATTGCCATAAAAATCAACCTCAAGGCCGGCTTTTATTTTATTCAAATCCTTCTTGGAAATACCGTTTTCTTCAAATCGCTGTAGGCCTTTGTCCAATGCGTCTTTAACTGTCGACAGGTTCTGCCCTGCATTTGCACGCACCAGAAGATAAAATTCGCCGGCCAATTCCGAATTATTGGTAAAGCTTGCAACCGTGGTTGAGAGCTTTTCTTCGTCGATAAGCACTTCGTTTAGCGGCGCGCGTTTGCCGTCGCTAAGGTAAGTAGCCAGAATATCCAAAGCATAAGCATCAGGGTGATATTGCTCAATAGATGGCCATGTTAGGGTAAGTTGCGGCACGGTGGCAAAGTTGTCAGCGACTTTTAAGTTTACAATTTTCTCTAGTTTGCCGGGGCGCGGGGTTAATGGCGCAATATCTTCGCCTTTCGGGATTTCACCAAAGTATTTTTCAACCCAAACTTCTGCCTGATCAACATCAAAGTCGCCGGTAATTGTAAGTGTTACATTGTTTGGTACATACCAGCGGCGATAGAAATTTTTGACATCATCAATGCTGGCGGCATCAAGATCGGCTAATGATCCAATGACCTGCCAGCTATATGGGTGATCCGCCGGATATATGGTTTTGCCGATAAGACCCCAGTTTTGACCAAAAGGTTGATTGTCTACCCGTTGTCTTTTTTCGTTTTTAACTACTTGTCTTTCATTATCAAGCACGCCAGAGGTCACGGTGTTGATGAACCAGCCTAATTTGTCAGCTTCGGCCCAGATAACTTTTTCTAAGGCATCGCTTGGAACTGCTTGGAAGTATTTAGTTACGTCATTGGTGGTGTAACCATTGGTTCCTTCGCCGCCAATTCGGGTGTTCATAGTGTCTAAACCGCCATAGCCAAGGTTTTCTGAATCAAGAAATAATAAATGCTCGAATAAATGCGCAAAGCCAGTGCGCCCGGCAACTTCTCTGGCCGATCCTACGTGCGCGGTAAGATCAATGGCGACAATAGGATCAGAGCGATCAACGTGTAAGATAACATCAAGGCCGTTTTCAAGTTCGTATTTTACAAATTCAATTTGCTTGATTTGTCCTGTAGTTACCGATGATTGCTTGGAGGACGGAGTTTCTAGTGAACACGCTCCAAGGGTGAGGCTAACGCCAATGATAAGAAATGTTGATACGGATTTTGACATTATAAACCTGCTTTAAAATTACTGAATGTGAACGTGGTGTCACACTAGAGCATTTCTGATTCACTTTGAACCATAAATTTGCTCTAGCATTTGTTAATCGCATTTTTTATCGGAAAGCCGCGTCACACTTTTCCGGAAAGGCTAGATTCTTAGTGGTCGCATTTCCTTGGCACGAAACCGACACCCACTTTTGCTGGAAATGCTCTAGCGCAATTCAATAATTCCTCAAGTTGTGGATTATTAAGTTGACTTGGGCTGGCAATTCTGATTCTTCTAATCATTCAACGCGCTCATTTGACCCTTCAGCTTGCAGGCGCTTTATAAATATAGCTAAAGAGATGGTTGTGAGAAAATATCAAGTTTTTTCTTCTTCTCTTTTGCCTTTAAGCTATATTCATAAATCGCTTTTAAAAGACAAGGTGCTATCGGGTGCTGGGTAAGGAGCATAGATGATCATGTCTGAGTCATTCGATAGACACAAATTGGGAAATAAGTCAGCGATCAAGGTATCGTTTGAGTTTTTTCCCCCAAATTCTGAGCAAATGGAAACTAGACTTTGGCAGTCTGTGAAAAAACTAGCACCATTAAAACCTGAATTTATGTCAGTTACTTATGGGGCTGGCGGTAGTACTCGAGAGCGCACCTGTAACACTGTGGTTAAAATGGCGCAAACCAGTGGCTTGAGCGTTGCGGCACATTTAACCTGTGTTGATGCCAGCAAAGCGCAGGTCAACGAAACTATTGAGAGCTTTAAGGCGGCAGGTGTCAAGCATATCGTTGCTTTGCGTGGAGACCCGGCATCAGGGATTGCAGGAGTTTATAAACCGCAAGGTGACGGATATGCTTATTCTTCTGATCTTGTGCGAGCGATTAAGGCAGACAGGGAAATGCTTGTCAGTGTTGCCGGTTATCCTGAACGGCACCCGCAATCGCACAGCTGGCAAGAGGAGTTAGATAATCTAAAACGCAAAGTTGATGCCGGAGCAGATCAGATAATAACCCAGTTCGGGTTTGAAGCTGGTTTGCTAATTGATTATCAGGAGCGGGTGCGGGCAGTTGGTATCAAGATACCGATCATTCCTGGCATTATGTTGCAACCGAATTTTGAGGGCTTGGCGCGAATGGCAAAAATGTGTGGAACCAGTATCCCCAAGTGGATGTTTGAATTGTTCTCCGGTACAAAAGATGACCAAACTACTCGTCAATTACTTACTGCAAGTGTCGTTGCTGAAGATTGCGGGCAATTGCAAGAAGCTGTGTTTAGCAGGTTTCACTTTTACACCTTGAACAGTGCTGATTTTGCTTATGCTACTTGCAGGCTTTTAGGAGTGAAGCCCGCGCATGAGGTGGCGCAATGAAAAGACAAGATAGGTTAAAGCTGTTTGAGGAAAAGTTGCAAACTGGCATTGGAGTAATTGATGGTGCCATGGGAACTTCTATCCAGTTGTTTAAGTTTTCTGATACCGATTTCAAGGGTAAGCAATTCGCTGACTGGCCAACACCGCTACAGGGTAATAATGATCTGCTGAGCCTGACTCAGCCAGAGGTTATTAAACAAATACATCATGGATTTTTATCTTCCGGTTCTGATTTAATAGAAACCAATACTTTTAATTCGACATCAATCAGTCAAACCGATTACGGCTTGCAGGAGTTTGCACCAAAGATTGCCGCCGCTGGTGCTAGAATTGCCAGAGAAGTAGCTGATGAATTCGAAAAAGATAATCAGGGGCGAGTGGCAATGGTTGCGGGTTCAATGGGGCCACTTAGCAAAACACTTTCAATGTCGCCAAAAGTAGAAGATCCGGGCTATCGTGAGGTTGATTTTGATCAGGTGGTTTCATCCTATTTTGATCAAGCAAGCGCAATGTTGCCGTTTGTAGACTTTTTGATGATTGAAACAATATTTGACACATTAAATGCTAAAGCTGCCATCATCGCGGCCAGACAAGCGATCGATGAAACTGGCGAGGACGTACCTTTAATTATTTGCGGAACTATTACTGACGGTTCTGGCCGCACCTTATCTGGTCAAACCACCGAAGCATTTTGGATATCAATCGCTCATGCAAAGCCTTGGGCGGTGGGCCTTAATTGTGCATTGGGTGCGAAGCAGATGCGTCCGCATGTTGCGGATTTGTCGAGAATTGCTGATTGTCGGATTATCGCTTTTCCTAATGCCGGCCTACCAAATGCGTTTGGCGAGTATGATGAAACGCCTGAGATTACTGCCGGGCATTTGTCTGATTGGGCCAAAGACGGTT
>JAKITZ010000257.1 GCA_021647805.1 Robiginitomaculum sp. | reverse complement strand
AAGTGTTTTTGGAGTAAAATTGCGTAATGGCGGCAAAAATTTACGAAGTTTTTCTCGTAAAGTTGATTGCATTATTGCTGTCCCTAATTACTTTTTTCTTGATCACCGGCAAATTCAGGTCTGGCCAATAACCGGTAACCTGCACCACGAATGGTTTGTAAATACCTGGGGTTTTTGGGGTCATCTTCTATTTTGCGGCGCAACCTTGCCATTTGCACATCTACTGATCGTTCTGCGGCATCTGTATCTTGCGACAGATTTAACCTTGATACTGGCTCTCCCGGGGTTTTGGCCAAGGCTCGTAATAAATTAGCCTCGCTATCGGTTAATGATACCCGTCCCTTTGCGCCGTCTAGTGCGCCGGTGGCCGGGTTGAATGTCCAATCGCCAAAAACTAGCAAGCTGCCATCAAGTTCGACGCGCATTGAGCGGCGTAAAATCGCAGCTATTCTTAAAACAAGCTCTTCTGGCTCAAAAGGTTTACCGAGATAATCATCAGCCCCAAGCCGTAAACCTTCGATTCGCTCATTAGCTTCGGATTTAGCCGTAAGCAACAAGATAGGTATATTAGTTTCATTGCGGATTGATCCCGTCAATTCCAGCCCACTTTCTCCCGGCATCATTATATCAACGATCAATAAATCAAAGTTCAGAGCTTTCATTAATTTGCGAGCTTTGGCGGCATTACTTGCGGTTGATACTCGGTAGCCCTTACTTCCAAGATATTTCTTTAATAGGCTGCGTATCCGGTCATCATCATCAATAACCAGTAAGTGTATTTCCGGATCAATAGCTCTTTGCATCATTTTGCGCCTTACTTGACAGTTTTACAGCTGTAGCCGACAACAGCCGCCAAGTCACACAATTAACAAATTCAAGCCTGCTTGCAAAGAGCGGCAAGTGCTGTGTGGTGGTTATTGAAGAGAGATAATATGAAAAAGCCGAGCGCCTTTACCCAAACAACAGGGGATATATGGATAAACGGCGAATTTATTTCAGTTTTGGACGCAAAAATTCCATTATTGTCACACGGTTTGCACTATGCCTCTGCTGTATTTGAGGGCGAGCAAGCGTATAATGGTAAAATATTCAAGTCAGACCAGCACACTAGGCGATTGATGCGTTCGTGCAATTTACTTGGATTTGAATTACCGTATGATTTTGATAGTTTCGAGAAAGCCAAGCGCGATACATTACAACGATCTGGCTTGCAAAACGCTTATTTTCGCGCAATCGCCTGGAAAGGGTCGGGGGCATTAGGAGTTGGATCCGGTTCGAATCGAGTAAATGTTGCAATTGCTCTATGGCCAATGGATCCATATTTTGCTGCTGGCTTTGATGGCATTCGGCTCGAGATATCAAATTGGCGCCGACCGCCACCGCAATGCGCCCCGGTAAAGGCCAAGGCTGCCGGACTTTATACTATTTGCACCTTGTCCAAAGACCAAAGCATGAGCAACGGTTATGATGACGCTTTGATGCTGGATATAGAAGGGCGTGTTGCCGAATGCACTGGCGCGCATATTTTCTTTATTGTCAATGGTGAGTTATTTACGCCAAAAGCCGATTGGATGATTGACGGCATTACTCGGGCAACAGTTATGGAAATAGCTGATAGACTTTCGATAAAAGTCACAGAAAAGTACATTTTACCTGCCGAGATCAGCAAATATTCAGAAAGCTTTATCTGCGGTTCAGCGGTTGAAATAGTACCGGTTAAAGAAATCGCCGGAATTGAATTTACACCCGGTCAGTTAACCAGAAAAATTATTTCTGCTTATTATGATATTACCAGGGGGGATTAGGTGTTTAGTCCCGTACTCGACTAGGGGATCAGCACCGGTTTTAAGTGTTCTGTATCGCGACTACAACAACAGCAATCGTCACTCCGGATTAAATCCGGAGTCCATCCTTGTAGTATCAGCACCAAGGTCGGTTGATTGTTTTCACCATTCGTCATCGCGCCAGCTACAAGGCTGGATTTCGATTTTCATCGGAATGACGAACGTGGTGAACTGAAAACTTCATACACTTTTCACCAGATATTTCTGGTAAATGCGACAAAATATACTCTAGATTAGGCGGCTCTAATTGAAGTCAGGAAACTTTGAACTTTATCTGTTAGTATTTCGGCTTGCTTGCCAATTTCGACCGAACTCTCAACCAATGAGGTTGAAGCGGCTCCGGTCTCATTAGCGCCCTCTAATACTGCAATAATATTGCGTGAAACATCTTGGGTACCTTCGGCAGCTTCATGAGTGTTTCTGGCAATTTCCGAGGTGGCGGCAGATTGCTCTTCCACTGCGGCATTGATGGTAACTGAGACCTCGTTCATTTCATCAATGGTTGATTGGATTGCGGCAATCGCTTCAACAGACCTGCCGGTAATGCACTGCATTTCATTGATCTGACGGGCAATGTCTTCGGTGGCCTTTGCTGTTTGCGTCGCCAATGATTTTACTTCGGCGGCAACTACGGCAAACCCGCGTCCGGCTTCACCAGCACGGGCGCTTTCAATAGTTGCATTTAGCGCCAGCAAATTGGTTTGCTCGGCAATATCGGAAATCATTTTGACAACTTCACCAATTTTTTCGGCAGCTTTGGCCAATGATTCGATGGTTTCGCTGGTTTCTTTGGCTCTATCAACGGCTCTTGCTGCAATATTGGTCGAGTGAGAAACTTGTTCGGCAATCTCGGCAACTGATTTACCCATTTCTTCGGTACTTGCGGCAACTACCGATACA
>JAKITZ010000023.1 GCA_021647805.1 Robiginitomaculum sp. | reverse complement strand
AATTTGGTCAACTTGTTCATTTGCAACAACTTTTCCACAATCACTTCCAATCCCAAGGTACGAAAGTACCATAATAGCCTTAACAGGGCACTAATTTACGCCGCATGTAGAAAGGATCAAGATTGCAGTCAATAGCAGGTTTATAGAAGTTTTATTCCAATATATGACAGTCACAACATAGTTTATCACCTAAACTAAAGGACTGTTAATAAATTTTACCTCAAATGGAGGTCATTTCTCGCGCAGCAATACAGCTTGTGCTGCTGCAAGTTTGGCAATAGGAACCCGAAATGGCGAGCAAGATATATAATCCAAACCTAAGCCCTCAAAAAAGTGAATGCTGGCTGGATCGCCGCCGTGTTCACCGCAAACACCCAGCTTGATATCCGGTCTTGCGAGCCTGCTTCGCTTAGTTGCAATTTCTAGCAACTGCCCGACACCAGATTGATCAAGACTAACAAACGGGTCTTTTTCAAATACACCTTGGCAAATATAATCACCAAGAAAAGAAGTCGCATCATCACGCGACAACCCCAAAGCCGTTTGGGTTAGATCATTAGTACCAAACGAGAAGAAACTAGCAAATTCTGATAACTCCGCAGCACACAATGCCGCGCGCGGCAATTCAATCATAGCTCCATATTGATATTCTGGAGCAAAGCCTTGATGACCTGTCACTTGTTCTGATATTTGCCTGATTTTGTCTTGTAATATTTCCAGCTCACGGGCGGTTGCCGCCAGCGGTATCATAATTTCCACATCCGCCATAATACCCGTTTGTTGCTTGACCTTGCCTTGCGCCTCGAAGATCGCCCGCGCTTGCATCTGATAAATTTCCGGGTATGAAATACCAAGGCGACACCCACGGTGACCAAGCATGGGATTTGCCTCAGCTAAACCTTCAGCACGGCTCATAAGTTCGCTAATAGCGATCCCAGTAGCTTGCGAAACTTGGGTAACGTCTCTTTCACTATGCGGCAAAAACTCGTGCAATGGCGGATCAAGTAAGCGGATCGTACAGGGGCGCTCTCTCATGATTTGGAAAATCTCAACAAAATCATCACGCTGCATCGGCAATATGCGATCAAGTGCTGCTATTCGCCCAGCTTTATCTTTGGCCAATATCATTTCGCGCACCGCAGCAATTCGGCTTTCTTCAAAAAACATGTGCTCTGTACGACAAAGGCCAATGCCCTCGGCACCAAAGTCACACGCAGTTTTAACATCAGCCGGTGTCTCGGCATTGGTGCGAACTTTCATTCTACGAACCTTATCGGCCCAAGACATTAAAACTCCAAAATCCCCGGTAAGCTCTGGTTGCACCATTGTCGCAGTACCGGAAAAGATATGCCCCTTGGCGCCATCAATAGTTATCACATCATTTTTATGCACCGTCTGACCAGCAACCATAAAACTACCCTTTGAGTAGTCAATTCTCAACTCACCTGCACCGGCAACACAAGGCCGCCCCATTCCACGCGCCACCACTGCCGCATGTGAGGTCATACCGCCACGCGCAGTGACAATTCCCTTGGCCGCATGCATTCCATGAATGTCATCGGGCGAAGTTTCAATACGAACAAGAATAACATCCTCGCCGCGCGATGCCATAATCACAGCTTCCTCGGAACTAAACACGACCTTGCCAGTAGCCGCACCAGGTGATGCCGGCAGGCCAGTGCAAATTATCGGGCAATTATGCCCATCGGCTAGCATTGGGTGTAATAATTGATCCAACGAAGAAGGCTCAACCCGCAAAATCGCTTCGCTCTCATTGATCAAGCCCTCAGCCACCATATCAACGGCAATTTTAAGCGCAGCCTTAGCAGTGCGCTTGCCACTTCGAGTTTGCAACACCCATAATTGATCACGCTCCACGGTAAACTCGATGTCCTGCATATCCATGTAATGCGTCTCTAATTGTTTGAATACTTCGGTTAACTCGGCAAAAACTTTCGGCATGGCAGCTTCCATGCTTGGCTCGGTATCGCCGATTTCTTCTTTTGCCCGCTCGGTCAACGCTTGCGGAGTTCGAATACCGGCCACCACGTCTTCGCCTTGGGCGTTGATCAAAAATTCGCCGTAATATAAATTCTCGCCAGTAGACGGGTTGCGGGTAAATGCCACTCCGGTGGCCGATGTTTCCCCCATATTACCAAATACCATGGCTTGCACATTTACCGCCGTACCCCAACTTTGCGGTATGTCATGCAAGTCACGATAAACCTTGGCTCGATCATTCATCCAGCTGTCAAACACTGCACCAATAGCACCCCACAATTGATCCACCGGATCATCAGGAAACTCATGACCCAATTCGTCCTCGACCAAAGCAAGATATAGCTTGGTTATTTGCTCCCAATCATCAGCCGCCAACTCGGTGTCTGCCTCAGTAGCAAAACCTTGCACATCTTTATGCTCATCAAGAATTTCTTCAAACAGATCGTGATCCATACCCAAAACCACATCTGAATACATTTGGATAAAACGACGATAGCTATCAAATGCAAAACGCCTATCACCAGAAAGTTTTGCCAAGCCCTCGACAGTTTCAAGGTTTAACCCAAGATTTAAAACCGTATCCATCATACCCGGCATCGAGGCGCGCCCACCGGAACGCACCGAAACCAATAATGGATTAGCTGCATCACCAAAGCTCTTGCCGGATTGTTGTTCTAGAACCTGCAAAGCCTTGGCCAGCTGGTTTTGTAAGCCATCAGGCCATGATTTCTGGTTATCAAGGTAATTTGTGCAAACTTCGGTACTCAATGTGAAACCAGATGGCACAGGCAGGCCAAGGCTACACATTTCGGCCAAATTAGCACCCTTACCGCCCAGCAAATTTTTCATACTTGCAGAGCCGTCCGCCGTGCCGCCACCAAAGCCATAAACCCATTTAGTCATATCGTTACGCCTAATCTATTAACCGGAAATTTTGTCAAAATCTGCCACCGGGGCAAGTGCTTCGCCTATACCGCTAAGCAATCGCAAACGATTTTGCCGAATAGCAGGATCATCATCATTTACCATCACCGCATCAAAAAATGCATCAATCGGTTGGCGCAACGGTGCAAGCGCAGCCATGGCAGCAGTATAATCTTCGACTTTGATCGCTTCGGCTGCTTGTTTACTGGCAGTTTGCAATGCTGCATACAGAGCTTTTTCCTGCGGTGCAGTCAAAAGGTTTTCATCTACTTCGCCAGAAATTTCCTGTTTGGTTTTTTTATGCTCGGCTTTGACAATATTAGCAGCGCGCTTGGTTCCAGCCAGTAATTGTGTCCCATCGGAAGTTTCCAAGAATTCCGATAACGCTTTCACACGATCCACAATCAACACCAGATCATCTGCATCAGGTGTCAAAACCGCATCAATCAAATCATGGCGAATACCGGAATCACGAAGGTGGACTTTGAGACGGTCATGGAAAAAGGAAAGGAGGTTAGCAGTGTAATCATCAGCTAACTCTGCAAAGAAAGCATCTTTTTCGTCTGCTCCACCTCCAAAACCACCACCTGATTCAGATAACCCTTTTTCAATGAAGGTTCTCCAGCGTCCGCCAAAGCCCCAACCATCTCCATCGTCCTCACCATTACCAGAAATATCAATTTCATAAAGAAAATGAGACTTCACAATATGTGAGATGTCCAACCGGACTTCATTCCCCAACACTAACCGGATCCCCCCCAACGCCGCACGCCTTAAAGCATAGGGGTCTTTGCTGCCAGTGGGTTTTTCGTCAATTGCCCAAAACCCAACAAGCGTATCCAGTTTATCAGCCAGTGCTACGGCGATACTTACCGGATCGGTGGGTACTTGGTCGGTAGGGCCTTGTGGTTTGTAATGATCGGCAATGGCATCTGCCACCGGTTTCTCTTCGCCATCAGCCAGTGCGTAATAACGACCCATTACACCCTGCAATGAAGTAAATTCGACCACCATTTGCGTAGTGAGATCAGCTTTAGCCAACATGGCCGCGCGTTTTGCCAGCTTAGGATCAGCGCCAACCAAGGGCGCAAGTTCTTCGGCCAGAGCCGCCACTCGCATCGCCTTATCATAGACACTGCCGAGTTTTTGATGAAATACCACATCGCGCAAAGCATCAATGCGGCTTTCCAAAGTTTGCTGGCGATCCGTATCCCAAAAGTGCCTAGCATCAGCCAAACGCGCGGTTAGAACCCGTTGATTGCCGCTAACTATGGCTTTGCCGCCATCAGGCGCATCTAAATTCGCCACCACCAGAAAGTTTGGTGCTAATTTACCGGTTTTGGCATTGTTTACTGAAAAATATTTTTGGTGCTTGGCCATCGAAAGCGTGATCACTTCTGGTGGCAGGTCAAGAAATTCCTTGTCCATTTGCCCCAATAGTGTCACCGGCCATTCGGCCAGACCGGCAACTTCGTCAAGCAAACCTTCATCTTCAACCAAAGAAAGCCCTTCTGTTTGGCAAATTTCGGTAATTTGTTGTGCAATTTTTGCTTTACGATCAGCCGCATCAAGCAAGACATGCCCCGCGCCCTCTAATTGCTCTTGGTAATCAGCAAAAGAAGAAACTTCAAACGCCCCCTGCCCCATAATACGGTGACCAGAGGTTTGATTACCGGACTGCACTCCAGCCACCTCAAACGGTACGACTTTGCCATCAAACAAACAAATAATGCTGTGCAAAGGCCGCACCCAGCGAAAATTACCCGATCCCCATTTCATCGATTTCGGCCAAGGAAAACTGGCCATTATTTGCGGTATGGCTTCAGCCAAAACATCCAATGCGCTGCGTCCGGGTTTGTGCAGTTTTGCTACCCAAAACTTGCCTTTTTTGTCCTCACGCTGTTCGCATTGCTCTTGTGTAACGCCAGCTCCGCGTAAAAACCCGGCCATTGCTTGCTCTGGTGCGCCAACCCTTGGGCCTTTGCGCTCCTCGGTTACATCTGGGGATTTTTCTGGCAGATCAGCAATCACCAAAGTCAAGCGGCGCGGCCCGGAAAAAGTTTGTATATCGGTAAATTCAAAGCCAGCGTCGTTTAAGGATTTGGACAGCAAACGCCCCAAATTAGCGGCAGCTTTAACCTGCATCCGCGCTGGAATTTCTTCTGAGAATATTTCAAGCAATAATTCAGCCATCACCCTGCCTCCTCAAGCTCTACCCAAGCGTTGGCACAACCCTTGGCTAGATCACGAACCCGTTTTATGAAGCTGGCGCGTTCCGTGGCCGAAACCACCCCTCTGGCATCAAGAATATTAAACGCATGAGAGGCTTTTAGTACAAAATCATAAGCCGGAAGCGGCAAGTTTTTCTCTAACAATAAATTACATTGCGCTTCGGCATCAGCAAACCAGCGGGTGAACATTTGCGTATCCGCATGATGAAAATTAAAATGTGAGAACTGACGTTCGTTTTCTTGGAACACATCGCCATAGCTAACGCCATCATTGTTAAACGCCAGATCATAAATGCTGTCCACACCTTGCACATAAGTCGCCAAACGCTCCAGCCCATAAGTTAGCTCGCCAGACACTGGATTAACCTCTAGACCACCAACTTGCTGGAAATAAGTAAACTGGCTGATCTCCATGCCATCGCACCAGACCTCCCAGCCCAAACCCCACGCGCCAACGGTCGGGTTTTCCCAATCGTCCTCAACAAAACGCACATCATGCAAACCCATATCAATGCCAATCGCCGCAAGGCTTTTTAAGTATAATTCTTGCAAATTATCCGGGCTGGGTTTTAGCAAAACCTGAAACTGGTAATAATGCTGTAACCGATTCGGATTTTCACCATATCGGCCATCGGCTGGACGGCGACACGGTTGCACATAAGCGGTGTTCCACGGCTTTGTCCCCAAAGATCGCAAAGTAGTTGCCGGATGTAATGTGCCGGCGCCGACCTCTAAATCATGTGGTTGTAATATCACACAACCTTGATCAGCCCAATATTGTTGCAAAGTCAGAATCAAATCCTGAAAACAAAGTGGTTGTTTCTTCATCTTGTTCATCGAATTGCCAGCGTCCAAAAATAATAAGTAAAACGGTTTGTAGCGTTTTTTTATTAAAACACCAGTGCCTGTTTACCCCGTAATATAGCATCAGCAAGGTCTGTATGCTGTTTATCATTTTCATGCAGCACTAAAGGTGCGCATAAAGTAGCCGTAGCTCGCGAGCCTTTTCTACCTCTAATCAACACACGGTGGGCATTATTACCAACTCTTGGCAATATTGGTAAAACATGAATATCGCCACATACAAGATTTAACAGGCTAAGTATTTCATCAACATACTCCGCCCGATGGATCAAAGTCATATACCCTCTGCTCTTTAAGACGGAAATACCTTGCGTGATCCATACCTTTAGTCCCGAAGCATCAGCAACAAACGCCGTATCGCGCCCTTTGGCCGGGATATTGCCTTTGCTGGCATCATCTTGAAATGGCGGATTAAAAAAAACATGATCAATGCTGTCTCTAGCGATAATTTCTTGCAAATTTGCAATATCGCCTTGTTTGACCGACACTCTATCGTTCAATTTATTGCGCGCGATATTATCCATCGCCAGTTCAACTAAATGGGCTTGCTTTTCAACACCGGTAAAATCGGCTGATTTATTATGCCATGCTGCACATAAAAGAACCGTACCAGCACCTGAGCCAAGCTCTAATACTTTACTTGCGCCTTTTACCTGTATTGCTGCGGCCAGCAAACACGCGTCCATTCCAGCGCGATATCCCTTTCCTTGAGCGATCCGCAAAGCTCCGTCCATAAAGAACGGTATTTCCAGCTCATTCACCAACCTGCCCCTTGTTCAACTTTTCCTACCGTTTACACATATCACATTGATTTGCTTGGCAAGCAAACAAGCAGTTTGTATAACACTGTAGAAAATTGCAGATTTGCGAGGGGCAAAGTGGGCATTCCGTTAAAAAAAACTGACCAAAAACAACCAATAGAGCAATTAGCTTCATTGGTTGAAAATGGTATGTCGCAAGTCAATGACCTGATTGCTGAACGAATGCAAAGCCCGATCGGTATGATCCCCGACTTAGCCGCCCATCTTGTAGATGCCGGCGGCAAAAGACTGAGGCCAATGATAACTCTGGCCACCTCACAAATGCTAGGGGTTAGCGGTGACAACCCCATCAAGTTGGCCACCGCAGTAGAGTTCATTCATTCGGCCACATTATTACACGACGATATTGTTGATGGTTCCGAATTACGGCGCGGAAAAACCGCAGCCAATCGGCTTTGGGGAAATTCTGCCAGCATATTAGTTGGTGATTTTCTGTTTGCTAGATCATTTTCACTAATGGTTGAAACCGGACATATTGGGGTGTTGGGTATTCTCTCTAAAGCTTCGGCGGTAATTGCCGAGGGCGAAGTACATCAATTAGCTGTCATCGGTAATGTAGATTTACCGATCAAAGAATATATGCAAATTATTGAGGCCAAAACAGCAGAACTGTTCGCGGCGGCGGCCAGTGTCTCGGCGGTAATTGCCAATAGTACAGAACAACAGCAACAAGCATTAGACAAATTTGGTCGCAGTCTCGGCCTAGCGTTTCAACTAATCGATGACACGCTTGATTATAACGGCCATGATGATGTACTTGGCAAACACACCGGCGATGATTTTCGCGAAGGCAAACTTACCTTGCCATTGCTGCTTGCTTATCGCCAAGCAGATACCAATACCCAAAAATGGTGGCAACAGATTTTAAGTGCCGACACACGAAATGATGATGATCTTGCAAAAGCTACCAGACTAATCAATCAAAGCGGTGCGTTAGAAGAAGCCTTATCACAGGCACGCAAGTTTGCTTTGCAGGCACAAACCTCTCTGGAAATATTTAGCGATAGTTCGATTCGAAATTGCCTGATGGAATTATGTGATTTTCTGGTACAGCGGCGCTCTTAGTATCGTTCTTGTCCACTACTTTTACGAACCTGTAAATGTATCAACAAAGCCAAACTGGCTGCCGCTGAAAAACCTAAAAACGCACTGGTTGCAGAAATACTAAACAACATTGCCATCGAGCCAGCGGCAATTATTTGCACCATCAACCAGATAGCTACTTGGCGGTGAGATTTACCGCCCTTAATCATCCATTGATACAGATGATCATTGTGCGCCGACAGCAAGTTTTGCTTTTTTAACAACCGCCAAGCCATGGTTAGTAATACATCAGACAAATACGGCATGAACAATAATGGCATTAACCACAAAACCGCTGGCGGCCCTTCTACTATCAAAATCAAAGCAGTTCCTGCAAACCAGCTACCGATAAATAATGATCCGGTATCGCCTAAAAAAACCTTAGCCTTAGGCATATTAAATGGCAAAAACCCGCCAAGAGCGCAGGCCAGCAATATTGACGACCAAAATACAGGCCAAACTTCAAACTTGCCTGCCAATATCACCATAATAATTGCCGCAGCAAAGGCGCTAAGCGGGATTGCCCCGTCAGAACCATCAATGAAATTTACTGAGTTGATCAAAGTAAACACAAACAAAGCAGTACCAGTCATGGCAATCACCCATGGCAATTGCAATTGCACTGCATCAAATGGAATTACTGTCACCGGCCCCAAAAGAAACGCCATTATCAACGATAAAGCACCGATCAGGGAAAATTTCAACTTCGCCGACATATCATAAGCATCATCAAAAAACCCAAGTAACATAGCCAAAGATGAAAGACCAAGTAAAATCGGATATTCGCTATCCATCAAACCAGAACTAAACGACAGCCATATTGAGCCAGCGCCAATGCCAAGCAATAAAGCCAACCCGCCAGCTGTGGCAATCGGTTGCTTATGCGCCGAACGGGAATTGGGAATAGCCAGAAAACTGTATCTGGATAACAGCTTTGCAGATAGTACCGAAACAATGACCACCAGCAATAAAACAGGAAGTACAACCAACAAGTCAGGATCAATCATCTAATTTGCATTCCTTAAATTACCGTACAAACCAACCTAAAGCAGATTACGGGTGTTTGAAACCTAGTTTTCAGATTATAGCTATGTCTCTTTGTCATATCATGGAAAGTTCATGTTACTACAGTCCCTATCAATCAAGGTCAAAACGAGAAGCAAATGACAAAGAACTATGATGCAGTAATTATAGGGGCTGGTCACAATGGTCTGGTTTGCGCGTTTTATCTGGCCAAAGCCGGATTTAAGGTTCGCATAGTTGAACGGCGCGGCATTGTCGGTGGAGCGGCGGTCACAGAAGAGTTTCACCCGGGGTTTAGAAACTCGGTGGCTAGTTATACGGTAAGCCTGCTACAGCCAAAAATCATAACCGATATGCAATTGGTAAAACATGGGTATGAAGTAATCGAACGGCCGGTTTCCAATTTTCTACCACAAGAAGACGGCGGTTACCTTATGCTGGGCGGCGGATTACAACGCACTCAGCTCCAGTTTGCTAAATTCTCGCAAGCAGATGCTAATATTTTGCCGCAATATTATGCAGCACTAGAGAGTGTGGCAGATGTCTTGCGCAGTCTGGCATTAAAAGCTCCGCCAAACATTGGCGACGGCATTGGCGCGCTTGGCTCTCTGGTGGCGCAAGGGCTGCCACTTACCAAACTACCATTGCAGCAAAAACGTGATGTGATGGATTTATTTACCAAAAGCGCGCGCAGTTATCTGGATAGCTGGTTTGAAAGCGAGGCGGTAAAAGCGGCCTTTGGCTTTGACGCCGTGGTCGGCAATTATGCCAGCCCTGACACGCCGGGAAGTGCGTATGTTTTGTTGCACCATGTATTTGGCGAGGTGAACGGTAAAAAAGGTGCATGGGGACATGTAATTGGCGGCATGGGGAGAATCACCCAAATAATGGCCAAGGTTTGCGAAGAATTAGGTGTTGAAATTTCACTAAACTCGCCAGTTGATCAGGTATTAGTTGAGAATAATAAGGCAATTGGATTGCGTTTGAACGATGGCAGCGAAGTCTTCGCCAAACGGGTGGTGGCCAATGTCGGGCCAAAAATGTTATTTGAGCAAATGGTATCCGCCAGTGATTTGCCTGCCGATTTTGTTAAGCGCATTAAGGCGTTTCAAACTGGATCTGGTACTTTTAGAATGAATGTCGCGCTGTCGAAATTGCCCGTGTTTACTTGCAAGCCAGAAGCGGCAGAGCATCTGCAAAGCGGAATAATTATCGCCCCGACACTGGATTATATGGATCAAGCCTTTAGCGATGCAAAAACCTATGGCTGGTCAAAAAAACCTATTGTTGAAATGCTAATACCGTCGATCATTGATGATAGTCTCGCTCCCAAGGGGCAACATGTGGCCAGCTTGTTTTGCCAGCAATTCGCGCCGGTTCTATCAAATGGACAATGTTGGGACAAAGTAGAGCAACGAGCCGCTGATCAGATAATCGCAACAGTTGAACAATATGCTCCGGGGTTCAAGGCTTCGATTTTGGCACAAAGCATTCTTTCACCAAAAGGGCTGGAAGATAAATTTGGCCTAATAGGTGGCGACATAATGCACGGCAATATGAGTATTGATCAATTATGGTCGGCACGTCCGGTTCTTGGACATGGCAGTTACCGCGCACCAATAAAAGGACTTTATATGTGCGGAGCTGGCACCCACCCCGGCGGTGGCGTTACTGGCGCACCGGGACACAATGCAGCGAAAATTATTCTAAAAGATCGCAATCCGTTGCGAAGAGTTCTCAAGACCTAATTATTCCCGGCGCAGGATTTTATCGACAGTAATATTGCCAATCCAGCTCGCCATAAAGTCAGCCTTTACACCATCACGGTCATACTCAAATTCAACCCAGTCGGAAAAGCTGATCGGTTTCTTGGTCGAAAATTCCAGATAAGCTTCAAAGAAAGCGTCAAGCATTCCTGTTTTGCCCTGCTTGATATGCAAAGTGCGTATGGATAATTGTTGCAATGCTTGTTCAATACGCTGCCCTTGACGAAAGTGCATGTATAAAGCCGCGGCAAAACCAGCTCTGTCCGCACCAGACTTGCAATGCATCAATGCCGGGTACTCTATGCTTTCAAACAAATCCCGAAGCCCAAAAATTTCTTCTGGCGAATGAGTGTCCCGGGATCTAACGGTAAAATTTACCAAAGTTATGCCGTGTTCTTTGCAAGCCTCGGCCTCTAAAGCGTGAAAACCGCTATGAATACCGCCGCGCAGATTTATTATCGTGCGAATACCCTGCTCAGCCCAATATTTGATTTGCACCGGCGATGGCTGGTTTGTTCGCACCATTTCTTTGGAAATCCAGCGTTGATTCTTAAACCAGACCCGCAAAAACCCGTGATCACGCCATATCAGATCTGAATATGCATTTTTTCGACCCTGTTTCGTAGTTAAATCAAATGTCATGGGTGCCTTTCTGTAACAGACGCGCTACACAATGATCATGATGAAGAAATTTTTTCGCTCACGACCAGTTCAATTTATGTTGGCGGTGTTATTGACCGGATATATTAAGTTGGTCAAGCACACAACGCGCTGGCAGATAGAAGGACACGAGGTCATTAAGCCAATTTGGGCTGATGGTAAGGGAGCCATTGCCGTGTTGTGGCACTCAAGAGTATTGCTTTTAGCTCCGGTCTGGCCACAAGATAAACCGCCAACCAAACAAACCCCCAGTATTTTAATTTCATTATCACCTGATGGTGCATTTATAACCAAAGCAGTACAAATGCTAGGTGTCGAGGTCATTCGCGGCTCCGCCAGTAACAAATCAAAAAGCAGCAAAAACAAAGGTAACCTGTCCGCATTTCGTAAAATGATCGATCATATAAACAATAATGGTTGCATGGCTATCACTCCGGACGGGCCACGAGGGCCAAGAATGCGAGCCAGCATGGGAGCTATACAATTAGCCGCCAAAACCGGCGCACCGATTATCTGCCTTGGTTGTTCGACCAATAGAGCAAAATTCTTTAATAGTTGGGATCGTTTTTGCCTGCCATTTCCGTTTGCAAAAGGAGTTATTGTTTGGGAAGGCACAATATTCGTCAATAAGGATGCCGATGCAGCAGAGATGGAAAACAACCGCCAACAAATGGAAGGCATGATAAATTGTGCAACCCGTAGAGCAGATATTGCCTGTGGGCATAAACCTATAGAACCTTCGGCAAAGGACGGATCATGAAACGTTCGGCACTATTGTCGATATATCGCGCAGTGGACGGACTATTTGGGTTTGTTTACGGACTGATATACCGTCATCGTGCCAAAATCGGCAAAGAAGATACAAGCCGTTTACTTGAGCGACACGCCAAAACCAAAACCGAACGCCCCAAAGGTACATTGATCTGGATTCACGGAGCCAGCGTTGGCGAAATATCTCTTGGCATGGCATTGGCTGACAAAATGCGAGAGCAACAACCGGATTTGCAGTTTTTGTTCACCTCGCAAACAATGAGTTCTGCCAAATTATTATCCGAAAATATGCAGCCACATCAAATTCACCAATATCTGCCAATGGATACAGCAAAGGCAATGGGCAAATTCCTTGATCATTGGCGACCTGCCCTTGGGATTTTACTTGAGTCTGAAATTTGGCCAAATCTTATAATGACAAGCAAACAGCGGCAAATTCCTTTGGCGTTGGTAAATGCCCGAATGAACGAAAAATCTCGCAATAATTGGCGCAAAAGAAACAACACAGCAAAATACCTATTTTCGCAATTTAACTGGATTACAGCAGCCGACGAACAAACAGCAATAATGCTGGAAAGTTTCATCGGCCAAGTAGTATCAAGACCGGGAAACCTAAAAACCCTTATTAAGCCAAAAGCCCCGAACAGTGCCGAATTAGCAAAGCTCTCCAAGCTCGCAGCAAACCGCCCCGTCTGGTTGGCGGCATCAAGCCATAGCGGCGAGGAGGACGTATTATTACAAGCGCACCAGCAAATATTACAGCAATACCCAGAGGCATTGCTAATTCTGGCTCCGCGCCACCCCAACCGACGACAGGAAATTACTGATATATGTAAGCAAAACAATATAAGTTACTGCCTTCGCTCTGAGCATATAACCATTGGCAAAACCGTTTGGGTTGCCGATACTATTGGTGAAATGCAATATTGGCTTGAACTGGCGCAAATTGTATTCGTTGCTGGCTCGCTTAACGGCGGCAAGGGTCATAACCCTATCGAGGCAATTATCGCCGGAAAATCAGTTCTATCAGGATCAAACGTGATGAGTTTTGCGGAAACCTATGACAAATTAGAACACTTCGGTGCGGTTAAGTTCACTGACAGTCCAGAACAAATATCGGTTGCTATTATTTATCATTTTAATAACCCAAAGAGGACAAAACTGGCAATAACTAATGCTGCTAACGAGCTGGCAGATGAAGCAAGAAAAATGTCACAACAAATTATACCTGCATTGTTGAATTTATTAAACAGGGGCGACAAATGAAAGCTCCGGCATTTTGGAACGAAAAACACGGGCATGCTGCCGCACCATTGACTAGAGCTTTGTTAACTCCGGTTAGCTGGATTTATTCAACTATCGCCAAAAACAGATACGAAAAAATTCAACCAACAAAACTATCTGTGCCTGTAATATGTGTTGGCAATATCAGTCTTGGCGGTAGCGGTAAAACTCCTTTGGCAATGGCGATTGCCAAAGCATTGCTGGCGCAAGGAAAAAACCCAGCATTTATTTCACGCGGGCATGGTGGTTCGATAAAACAACCGACAAAGGTTGATCCGACAATACACAATTACACACAAGTAGGTGACGAGCCATTATTGTTGTCTGAAATTGCTCCGGTTTTTATTGGCCGCGATCGATTACAAGCCGCGCAACTAGCCATAGATAATGGCGCTTGTTGTCTGATTATGGACGATGGATTTCAAAACCCATCATTGCACAAAGATCTGGCAATAATTACAATTGATACCGGTGTTGGTCATGGAAATGGCAGGGTATTTCCGGCTGGTCCATTACGCGAAACTGTGCAAAATGCAGTAACACGGGCCGATGCAATCGTGCTGATCGGCGGTGAAAAACAACCAGACCTTGGCGGATATAATGGCTTAGTTTTCCGCAGCCATTTACAGGCACCAGATAAGGCACCAGATGGAAAACTAATCGCCTTTGCCGGCATTGGCCGCCCGGAAAAATTCTTTTCCTCATTACGTGACGCCGGTGCCGGTTTGGAGCAAGAGATAGCATTTGCCGATCATCAACCTTATACTGACAAGCATGTGGCGGATTTATTTGCTTGGGCTACAAGCTCTGGCGCAAAGCTAATTACCACCGCCAAAGATTTAATGCGTTGGCCAGAAGATCTTAGAAATGAATTATTGATCTGGCCTGTGGAATTAGTGTTTGATCCTGCAAATGATATTATCAGTTTGTTGCAAAAGGTTTTGCCAAAATGCCGATGAACCGCAAAGCATCTTTTTGGCAATGGGCGCAATGGTTGCTAGAAGCCGGATTTTGGCATTTAGTGCTTGGCATATTTCGCCTAATGCCGATTGAAATGGCCTCAAGCTGTGGTGGCTGGCTGGCTAGAAAAGTCGGCCCCTTGACCAGAGCCAATCGCACCGCACTTATCAATGTCAAATTGGTTTTTCCTAATTATACCGAGCAGCAGACCGAAAAATTAGTCGAAGAGTGTTGGGATAATCTTGGACGTATCGGCGGTGAGTTCCCGCACTTAACGAAATTACGCCCCTATGGTGCCGATGGCCGAGTTGAAATCATCGGCCACGAACATTTACAAAAAATTATCGACAGCGGTCAACCGGCAGTTCTGGTGTCCGGCCATTTTGCCAATTGGGAAGTAATGGCGGCAGCGATTTGCCTTAGTGGATTACCCGCGCGGGTATCATATCGCCATACTAATAATCCGTGGATTGACCGCTCTATCACGAAAACTCGTTTGGCCTATGGCATACCAAAATTAAGCGCCAAAGGTGGAGCCGGTGCCAAAGAAATGCTGGAAGCGATGAAAAAAGGCCACAGCGTTACTTTCCTAAACGATCAGAAGTTCAATTTAGGAATTTCAGCTGACTTCTTTGGTCACAAACTAATGACTGCACCCGGCCCGTCCCGTATAGCTTTGCGTTTTGATGCGCCAATAATACCTGTTTCAATCGAACGATTACCCAAAGCTCGTTTCAAAGTCCGCTTTCATGCACCGATGCAAGCGTCAACCAACACAAATAAAACCAAAGCGATCGCCGAAACTGTCGAGCAGATCAATGTATTTTTGGAAGAAGAAATCCGTAAGCACCCGCAAAACTGGTTTTGGGTACACCGAAGATGGCCAAAACATTTCTACAAGAAATAATGATATACTCCATCGAGTCAAAAAGTGGGAACCGGTTTTGTGGCAAGCAAATGCGACCACTAAAGAACGAGAATTTACCAACAAAAGCTTTAGTCCCTCACCCGCCCTTCAAGGTTGCCACGATCAACTGTATAATGGCACCGCTGTCACAGTTCGAGCAAAGCGCGGCAGCATTTTCAATAGTATAACTTCCTACATTGCCCAGTGGTATTTGCCTTTTACCTTTCAGTGGAAATCGGTTATCTTTTGATATTATTGATTCAACATCGCACAGATTCTAGAGGGTAGTATGGAATACAAACCTGAAAGCCTGAACAAGGATTATAAGATTAACATGCTGCACAAGCCGCATATCGTCTCCCTTACGCGGTTTGTTGATGAATTAAAGAAGGAGCTGGGTTCCGAGGTTGGAATGCCTTATTTCGACCCATTAGACGGCGGCATTAATGCAAAGCTTCTTTGGGTATTAGAAACGCCTGGACCAAAGGCCGTCGGAACCAATTTCATCTCACGCGACAACCCTGACCCCACTGCCAGAAATACGCTAAAAATTCTTGCCGACGCAGGTATTAAAAGAGAAGATACGGTGTTATGGAACGTGGTTCCCTGGAACTTGAGTTCAGAAGAAAAAAACCAGAATCCAAAGATAACCGAGATACGCCGTGGAATACCTTATTTGTTGCGCCTTATTCAGCTCTTGTCCAATCTGAAGGCCGTAATTTTGTGCGGCAACCCGGCTAAAAGGGCGGCGCAGAATATTCGTATGTCAACCAGCCTCAGGGTTTTTGAAACATATCATCCAGCCGGACAATCTTACAATCAACCCAAGTGTAAGGATCATATACATACTACGATAGCGAATGTAGCAACATTTCTGAGCGAAAGTTAAGGGAACCCAGTTTTTGGTTAAGTTGATGGATCCAGAAGATAAAGCATACTAAAAATACGGTTTAATTCAGTGTTTTTAGTATGGTTTATTAGTTTTTGATAGCAATATCGGCCGAACTACCCATAATGAAAACAATGACTGATATTATTTTATTGATTTTAAGGAATGAAACCAAATGGCTGGATTAAATTTTTTCGATATGCTTTCCCAAGCGCAAAATGGTGATGCAATAAGTAATTTGGGTAAGCAATTTGGCCTTAACGGATCATCATCAGAAATGGCCGTTAAAGCCTTGCTACCGGCTATTTCTTCGGGCTTTAAGCGGAACACCGCCCAACCAGAGGGAATTTCTGCATTACTCGGAGCCTTACAAAAAGGCAATCATCAGCAATATATCGAAAACGCCGATCA
>JAKITZ010000256.1 GCA_021647805.1 Robiginitomaculum sp. | reverse complement strand
GGTGGGGGGGGGGCGGTTCTTGGTTTTACTTTGGAAAACAATGCCTTGATCATCACTGGCGCGTTGGTTGGCTCGTCTGGGGCAATCCTCTCGTACATTATGTGCAAAGCAATGAACCGTAGCTTTATCTCGGTAATTGCCGGTGGATTTGGCGAAGTAGCGGCAACTACAGACGATGATGGTATTGAGCGTAACGTCAAACTTGGCGCAGCTGATGATGCCGCATTTATCATGAAAAATGCCGGCAAGGTCATCATTGTTCCTGGTTACGGCATGGCAGTTGCGCAGGCTCAACATGCACTTCGCGAAATGGCTGACCTGCTAAAAGCCGAAGGGGTAGAAGTTAAATACGCTATTCACCCGGTTGCTGGTCGAATGCCCGGACATATGAATGTCTTATTAGCCGAAGCCAATGTTCCTTATGATGAAGTGTTCGAGTTAGAAGACATCAATTCAGAATTTTCCGGAGCAGATGTGGCATTTGTCATTGGCGCAAACGATGTAACCAATCCAGCTGCCGAAGAAGACCCAACTTCACCAATTTATGGCATGCCGGTATTACAAGTCTGGAATGCTGGAACGGTTTTCTTTATCAAGCGTTCTTTATCATCAGGTTATGCCGGTATCGACAACACTTTGTTCTACCGTGACAACACAATGATGTTGTTATCCGATGCCAAGAAAATGGTCGAAAACATCAACAAGTCATTGGGTTGATCACTTATCCAAAAACGGCCTTAAGCCTTGTAAGTTGTACCCGGCCTGCGCTCCGGCAGCTATAATTTCATCAGCCGATAAATTTCCGGCCTGACTTAAACCCCAAAGATTAGCAGACCTAGTGCCGGTTTTACAAAACGCGTAAACCTTGGTCTTTGATTGTTCCTGTATTTGCTTGGCTGCCTCTATTTTTTGAGGATTAACACCATCACGCGGGGATATAGGAATTGATACGTACTTTATGCCAGCAGCCAGTGCCGCAGTTTCAATATCTACGCCTTTTGGTTGCCCCCAGCTTTCGCCATCAGGACGATTGCAAATAATAGTATCAAATCCGGCATCCGCCAGTGCTTGAATTTGGCTGAGCTGAACTTGCGGGCCGACTGAGAATTTTCCAGATAATGCGTGAATTTTCATTTTATACTCCACCGACCCAAAAAGTGGGTACCGGTTTTTGGTTAAGCTGATGGATCAAAAAGATAAAGTATACTAAAAATACTGTTTAATTTAAGTTTTTAGTATACTGGTCTTTCGTATTCATTTTTTGGAAAACTGATTAAGCGGTAATTTTAGGTATTGAATACCATTATCTGCTGCCGGCGGTAAACTGCCACCACGTAGATTGATTTGTAAAGAAGGCAATATCAGTCGAGGCATTGATAACCCCTGATCTCTCTCATTGCGAAAAGCAACATACTCAGCTTTATTTGGGTAATTTACTAAATGAATATTGTGCCGTTTTTGCTCGCCAATGGTGGTTTTCCAAGCAAACTCATTTCTGCCCGGAGCCTTATAATCATGACATAAATAAACTTCTGTTTCTTCTGGCAGGCTTAACAGTTTTTGTATTGAGGAAAAAAGTGTTGCCGCATCACCACCGGGAAAATCCGCTCTGGCACTTCCATAATCTGGCATAAACAAAGTATCGCCAATAAACACAGCATTTCCAACATGATAACTTACACAAGCTGGCGTGTGACCCGGTGTTGCAATAACTTTAATGCTCAAATCACCCAACGCAATTTCATCACCATCAGCAAACAAGCGGTCAAATTGCGAGCCATCAACAGCAAACTCTGGTTCAAAGTCAAACACCGGAGCAAAAGTAGATTGTACCGTGGTAATGCCGGTTCCGATGCCGGTTTTGGCTTTGGTGTGTTCGGCCAGATACTGCGCCGCGCTTAAATGATCAGCATGAGCGTGGGTTTCCAATATCCATTGAAAATCTAAGCCATTGTCTTTGCCATACTGCAAAATCTCATCGGCATGTTTCGTTGAGGTCGTTCCCGAAGCTGGATCAAAGTCCAGCACCGAGTCAATTATTGCTGCGACAGAAGTTTTTGGGTCATAAATTACATATTGAGCAGTAAAAGTTACTGTATCGAAAAAAGCTTTTACCTTGATGCTTGGCTCTGTATCGGTCATAAATCAACTTCCTTTGCTTTATCAGGGTTATTTTAATAATTACCCTATAATGATTCCTTCTAACCTACCATATATGAGCGAATGCTAATATGCGCAATACTGCACTACAAGATATTGAACAAAATGTTGATCAAGCATCGGCACTATTACAAGCAATGAGCAACCCAAAACGGTTGTTGGTATTATGTATATTGGCCGAAGATGAGCAATCAGTTGGTGCATTAGCCAAGCAGGTAGGTCTCAGCCAATCTGCATTGTCACAACATCTGGCGCGTTTGCGTGATGACGGGTTTGTTTCCACAAGACGTGAAGCGCAAACTGTTTATTATTCAGTTTCTGGAACAGAGGTTAAAGCTGTTTTAGGTGCATTGCACGGAATATATTGCTCTTAGTATACTCAAAACTTAAATTAAACAGTATTTTGAGTATACTTTGCCTTGTGATCCATCAACTTAACCAAAAACCGGTACCCACTTTTTGGGTCGATGGAGTATAATGAAGCTGTTTTATACAAGCTCCAACACAATATTCATGTGAGCTTGTAAAATTTGCTTGTAGCCGCACGATTTTGCCAGCTCAATACAATCAACAGCCCAATCCGGATTGCGCTCCACGATAAG
>JAKITZ010000022.1 GCA_021647805.1 Robiginitomaculum sp. | reverse complement strand
GGTAATATTAAAACCTTGCTTGATGAGATTGCAACTGCCCTTGACGGTGAAAATTACGAATTGATTGTAGTAAATGATAATAGCACCGATGGTGGTTTGGATATTTTACGGGAATTGCAAGACACTATTCCACGACTTCGTATTTTAAGCCATGCAAACAATGCCGGCCAAAGCCGGGCTATTCGCACCGGAGCCTTATCCGCAAACGGCGAAATTTTATGCCTTCTTGATGGAGATGGTCAAAACGTACCGGCAGATTTCCCAAAACTATTGGCGCATTTACGACGTAAGAATGCCAACGAAAAATTAGCTATGGTTGGCGGAGTGCGCCAAAAACGCCAAGATACAGCTTCTAAATTATGGGCGTCAAAACTGGCTAATGCGATACGTGGCAGGATACTTGGTGACGGTACAACTGATACAGGGTGCGGGATCAAAGTTATTAAGCGTGATATGTTTTTACGCCTGCCATTTTTCGACCACCAGCATCGCTATATACCGGCGTTGGTCTTGCGCGAAGGATATAAGGTTGAGTTTTTACCGGTACAGCACCGCCAAAGGGTAAGTGGAACCTCTAAATACAGTAATTTTGGGCGATTATTGGTCTCGTTTCGTGATTTGTTGGGGGTTAAATGGTTGCAGGCGAGATCGCGATTACCCGGTGATATATCCGAAAATTGAGAAAATTGGTTGAATTTGCAAGAAGACCTTGGCTTTAATGTTAGTTTTTTCTATTTGTCTTTGGATAAATTACTATTCTTTAGGGTTTTTGCGAGATGAAAGGTGCTATCTAGAATTATTTGACTGGTAGATATACTCCATCGACCCAAAAAGTGGGTACGGAGCATTTGCCAGAAAAAGTGTATACGGTTTTGCGGCAAGCAAATGCGACCACTAAGATTGTTTTTGGCTAAGTTGATGGATCAAGAAGATAAACTATACTCAAAATGCTGTTTAATTTAAGTTTTGAGTGTAGCTAATCAACCATCGGGAGTTCTGTATGATAAATATGTTTCCATTACTTTCCATACCGGTGGTGATTTATAATGTCATGGCCATTGGCGGTGGAGCTTTTTCGACTAATTCACAATCAATTGTTGATAATTTAGCCAAAAAGCTGTTCGAAATCCCTATGGCCTCCGGCACCTATTGGGTGGTTTCTTCTGGCGATTTGTTAATTTTAATATCGCTGGTAATGCTATTTGCTGAATTGCTAAAATCCACCAGCACCGGACGCGAAGCTATTGCCAATCATGCTTTGTCTTTGGTGTTATTTATTGTCTGTCTAGTGGAGTTTTTGCTTTTTGGAGCTTTCGCGTCATCGGTGTTTTTTATAATTACAGTAATGACATTACTTGATGTATTGGCCGGATTTATTGTTACTATTGTTTCTTCCAGGCGCGATATTGGGATCAGTGACGGATATGTCGACTAAACTAGCGCGGACACAAGGTGTTTTGTGGTTTTGCTAGCAGCCGATTGCGCATAGGCATTAAAAAATCTTTTTTGATCTTCTGCTGAGGCTTTTATTCCTCTGCGGGCTTTACCTGCGAGCAGATGAGCGGCAAATGCAGTTTGTTCATAAATATTCGGTGTTTGCAGGTTGCTACGACGGCGTGACTTGATAACCATCGGCAAAGTCGATGATTTAGCATCATTTGCTTTGTGGCTATGCTCGCTGCGCTTATCGCGTAAAGCCGGAAATGGTACAGATATGGGACTTATCAGGTTCATACCTGTAACTCTGCAAAGCTCTGGCCAGTTTACTTGCGGTAAGTTATTGTAATAACGTAGTAAAAATTTTATTGATTTTAGGTAGTATAAAAATAGTTGTATTTTTGTTTCGAAATGAAACATTTAAAGCTATTTTACCGAACTGGGTTGATTTCTATGCTTTGGCCTCAAATTTGCCAATATGTTCTATGTATATGATTATTATGAGATGTTATATTTCGTTTTTTACGTTTTTGATTTTAGTTGGATTATTCCCATTTGCCTTGTTGGCACAATCACAGCAAGAGGTGATTGCGCCTTTCGTTGATGGCGGCGTGGCAATGCCACCTATATCCGAGCCAATTCCTGATACTCAAGAAATTGGAGAGAGTTTTCCAACTGAATCACACGTTAACCGTACAAATATTCGTGAAGTATTTGCGCTTCGTCAAAGAAGATTTACCGTACAGCGCTTTGAAGGATTAGCTGGTTTGCCACCGTTTATTCTTGATAATTCTGGATCTATAACATTGTTTCGCTATGAACGTGGCGGAGAGGTGTTGGTACTAAAGCCAGTGCATACCACTAGAGGAGACATTGTTTACAAGAACGACCGGGGAATGGTGGTGTTGAAATTACGCCGGGTCGGTAGCGCAACCGTATTCATGCGGCCAAAGTCACGTGGCATTGTCGCGTGGAGTACCGGTCAAGGTAATAATATTGGCTCGCCAACAGTTTCTTTGCAGCAAATGACCAATGTATTACGGCGGATTGCCAATGATTTGGCCGAAAAGCTCGACCAGAACATTGAAATATCGGTCAAAGGTGCAAATGAAGAAAATGCGTGGATATTCCTTGATGCCGCTAGTAATATAAGAATTGGAATATATCGTCACTTGCGAACTAATAGGCAAAGGCCCGTCTTGCAGGGTTTAACTAGAATAGAAATATTTTCCTCTGATAAACTTACCGGTTCAATGGACAGTGGGGTATTGAGGTTGGCGGTCATTCCCGACAAAGGTTATTCAGGTAGGTTAAGCTCTTTCCAAGTCCAGTCTTCTTTATTTGGTAATCAGCCAATAACTGATGGTTTACCGATCACAGTAGATCAGCACGATCGTTTTACAGAACTAGAATTGCCCGTTGCGGAGCTATCTATTGATCAGGTTAGCACCATTTCCCAAACTACCGAACCTTGATGTTTTGTGCGACTGTTGGCGCAGCTAGCGTTAAATTTCTTTATCACTAGTTTCCATATTATTTTGCGCAATTATGTTTACCGGCAGCGTTTTCTCTATCAAGCTGTCAATCTCTTTCACGGTCGTTGAGAATGCAGGAAGTTCCGATTTTTTTAGTTTCCTGCCTGATGGTAGCTTTACCGTCATTGGGTTTACTCTTTTGCCATTTTTATAAACTTCATAATGTAGATGTGGGCCAGTTACCCGCCCGGTGGCTCCAACATAACCAATGATCTGTCCTTGTTGTACCCGCCGGCCTTTTTTGACACCACGCCCAAACTTTGACAAATGCGCATAGGCTGTTTTGAAACCATTGGAGTGGCGAATTCTGATATAATTACCGTAACTACCAAAGCGGTTAGATCGCTCGATCACACCATTACCAGCAGCAAAAATTGGTGTGCCAGTGCCGGCAGCAAAATCTGTTCCCGGATGATTTCTGACATAACCTAATACCGGATGTTTACGTTGACCGAATGATGATGAGATACGTGCGCCATCAATAGGGGTTTTCATTAAAAACCTTCGGGCGCTTTCGCCTTTTTCATTATAATATCCTGCTTCGCCATCAGGGGTTTGATAACGGTATAGCTTCAAATCTCGTTTTCGAGGCATTAGTCTGGCATATAGCAAATTACCGGTTTTTACCGTATTGCCCTTTTCATCAACATAACTTTCAAACACCATATCAAAGCTATCACCAGCGCGTATGCCACGCTGAAAATCCACTGAATAAGCGTAAAGCCGGGAAAACTCTATTACGGCGGCATCACTAGCACCGGCATTTAGAGCGCTTAGATATAGGCTGGAGGTTATTTCTCCTTGTACTCGGATCAATTTTAGCTCGGTTTCCCTTAGTAACTCCCTAGCGATAAAATCGCCATTGGATCGGCGGTTGAGGACTAAGGTTCGATCTACGCTGGTTCTGGTTGATAGTCCTGCTAATTGCAGGCGTCCTGTTTCTGCAATTGGTTCTAATATTAAGTCTAGTTTCTGTCCGGCTCGAAAATTGCGTGGATTAAACACTTTGCTCATAGCTGAAATAGCATTGGCAGCTTCAACTCTGTTGATACCTGCATTATCTAACACTACCGCTAATGTTCCGCCTCTTTTTAACTTGGTTGAGATATGCTTCTGCCCCAGTATTTTAGTAAAATTATAGAACTCTTCGCCAGCAATTTTAGATAAATCTGGAAATACTAGCGCTGGCGGGACTTCGGCAGAGGCCATGGCGTTAAGGGGTTGGGAGGCTTTGTTATCTGGCATGGATACCAGATTGGTTATTGCTAAAACTAATAAGCCTAGCGGGATAATATATAAAAAATTCGGAAGTCGATTGAAACTCATAACATTATTCCTGCACAAAATTACTAAGGCTCTGCCTAAAAATTAAGGTAATTATTTGAACCGTATTGGGAAAGCCTAGTTTTGCTTATTTGTTTTCTTGAAGGGGAGTTTAGCTGATTTTTGTCTAAATCCAAGTGTCATAACATTAAATCTCCACATAGGATCAGTGACTTGAGGGCAACTCAACTTTTAAGGTTGAATTGATTTAGTTTAGAATTTATACGGAACTGATCAAAAAATGTTTAATGCGGTGCTTTTTTTTGATTGTTCACAGGTAATTAAGGCTCTGCCGTCAGCTTGGGTCAAATACCTTTGTTTTATTGGAAATGATATTACTATGACTAATTTTTCCACACCAGTTGAACTATCAGCCGTTGATCTGGCCTCGTTACTTTGCGCTCGTGTTTGTCATGATCTAGTCTCGCCAGTCAGTGCGCTGGGAACGGCGCTTGATGTATTGGACGATGATGATGCCGCCGATATGCGTGATGAAGCTTTGCAGTTGATCCGCGCCTCTGCTGGACAAGCATCTGCCAAGCTGGAATTTGCCAGACTTGCATATGGTGCAGGTACTTCAGCTCCGGGGCAAGTGCCTACAGCAGAGTTAAAGCGTTTAGTGGACGGAATGTTCAAAAATGCCAAAGCGAAAATTATCTGGCGTGTTTCTGCCGCCAGCTTGTCAAAGCCGACCTCTAGAATTTTATTGAATTTGGTATTGCTGGGCGTGGAAGCGGCGCCAAGAGGTGGTGAGGTTACGGTCGAGGCTGCTTCAGAATCCCGTTTACGAGTATTGGCACAAGGTGATAGGGCAAGGTTATTGCCGACAGTGGCAAATTCGTTAGAAGGCTTGGAGCCGGAAAACGGATTTGATGGCCGATCCATTCAACCATATTACACAGGTTTGATTGCCAGAGACCTTGGTGGACGAGCCGAAGCAAGGCAAAGTGGTGAGAGTATCGAGCTTATAGCATTAACTACTTCATAATTGTCCACAGACCCTAGTTGATGCAGCAAATGAATTGCACTCAAAAGTGGTTTAATTCAATTTATTCGCGTTAATTGCAGATCCCTTAGTGACCCCTTAACCACTACAGTTAATTATATGAGCAGAACCAGTTCAATACTGGACGTTCAAGATCAAGGGAGTCCGTAAGCATGGATGATCTATTAAGTGATTTTTTAGCCGAAACTCAGGAAAGCCTGGAGGTTGTTGATGCCGAACTAGTCAAATTTGAGCAGCAGCCTGAAGATGATGCGACCTTAAACAATATTTTTCGTCTTGTTCATACCATTAAGGGTACGTGTGGTTTTTTGGGCTTACCTAGGCTTGAAGCCTTAGCTCATGCTGGTGAAACACTGCTCGGTAAGTATCGCGACAAAGCTCTGATAGCCACCCCTGATACGGTTACACTAATTCTTGAATCTATCGACAAGATCAAAGAAATTCTTGATTACCTTACTGAAACTCAATCCGAGCCAGAAGGTGGCGACGAAGAAATTATTTCTAAATTAGTCGCAGCTTCCGAAGGAAGTATGGAAGTAGCGGTTACAGCTTCTGCTCCAGCAGTGGAAACGGAAACAGCACCTGTAGCTGAGGAAGAACTTGATGAAGCACCAATTGGCTTTGATGAAGACCTTGACCGCGACTTGCGACCGGGTGAGGTCTCGTTGGCTGATCTGGAGGCGGCGTTTTTGGCGGCTGACGGCCCTGATTTAGATCAATTGGCTGTTGAAGCTGATGAGGCCATAAAACAAGAAGAAGATAAAAAAGCAGCAAAGAAGGAAGTTAAAAAGTCGACTGAACCGCTTAAAATTGTGCAAACAGTTCGGGTTAATGTCGATAGCCTAGAAGATCTTATGGCTATGGTTTCAGAGCTGGTTCTTACCAGAAATCAATTGTTACAAACAGTACGCGAAACCAATAGCGATGATCTAAAGTTACCTCTACAGCGGCTGTCCAGTGTAACAGCTGAGCTGCAAGAAGGGGTTATGAAAACCCGAATGCAACCAATTGGCAATGCTTGGAAAAAGTTACCGCGAATTGTTCGTGATTCAGCCAAAGCGGTAAATAAAAAAGTACAACTAAATATGAAGGGTGAGCAGACCGAGCTTGATCGTCAAGTTCTAGAGCTTATTGGCGATCCTTTGACTCATATGGTACGAAACTCTTGTGATCATGGTTTGGAGCCAAGTGATATTAGAGTTGCAGCTGGTAAACCCGAAGCCGGACAGATCAATTTATCAGCCTATCATGAAGGCGGGCATATTGTAATTGAAATAGCTGATGACGGAGCTGGTTTACCGACATCAAAAATACGCAGCAAGGCTATAAAAAACGGCACAATCTCGCAAGAAGACGCTGATGCAATGACTGACAACCAAATCCATAGGTTGATCTTTGCTGCTGGGCTTTCAACAGCCGCTGCCGTTACTTCTATTTCTGGCCGTGGTGTTGGAATGGATGTGGTTCGTAGTAATATCGAGCAAATAGGCGGAACTATTGACCTTAAGTCTATTGATGGCCAAGGCACTACTTTTAAGATTAAAATTCCGCTAACTTTAGCTATTGTTTCGGCTTTGATAGTTGAAACCAGAGCCGGCAAATTCGCGATACCACAACTAGCTGTGGTCGAATTGGTTCGTACCACTGCAAATGGTGATCATCGGATTGAAACAATAAGCAATGCCAGAGTCTTGCGTTTGCGCGATAAATTATTGCCAATACTGGATCTGTCCGAAATCATCGGTGAGCCTGCTGAGAAAGAAGAAAAAGGCACTGGGTTCGTTGTGGTAATGACTGTTGGTGAGCAGACGTTTGGCGTTTTGGTAGATAGTGTTTTTGATACCGAAGAAATAGTTGTTAAGCCAATGTCAGATCGATTAAAATCGATAGAAATTTTCTCTGGTAATACAATATTAGGCGATGGCTCGGTGATTATGATTGTCGATCCGAACGGTATTGCCCGCCAAGTTGGCTCGCTAAATGATGTCGAACAAGCCAGCGCAAAATCAAAAAATATGACGAGCGACAGCGAAACAAAAACAGCAATGTTGTTGTTCTTTGCTGGCGGCAAGGAGCCAAAGGCTGTCCCATTAAGCTTGGTTACTAGGTTAGAGGAAATTGATCCGCAGAAAATAGAAATATCTAATGGTCGGCATTTGGTTCAATATCGAGATACCTTAATGCCATTAATTCATGCTGGCGGCGCCCCATCGTTTAACGAAGAAACTCCGCAACCGGTATTGGTATTTACTGATGATGGCCGCTCAGTCGGTTTAGCGGTAGACGAAATTGTCGATATAGTTGAGGAAGTGCTGCACATTGAAATGGCCGATAATTCTCCTGAAATAATTGGTTCAGCAGTATTAAAGGGTAAGGCCACGGAAGTTCTTGATGTTGGGCATTTCTTAACTTTGGGCTTTCATGATTGGTTCGAGAGGGCAGCTGCCGACCAAGAAACCCAAGAAACAGCAGCCAAGAGAGTTTTGCTGGTAGATGATAATGCGTTCTTTAGGAATATGGTAAAACCGCTGCTTAGTGCAGCTGGTTATGAGGTAACTGCAATTGAAAGTACCAGTGAAGCTTGGAAATTAAACGAGGCTGGTGTGGAATTTGACATAATAGTCAGTGATATTGAAATGCCAGATGATAATGGTGTGGATTTTGCTAATCGTTTGGCCAAAGATTTGCGTTGGAGCACAGTTCCACGGTTGGCTTTATCAGCATTAGAGCAACATGATTTAGAGAAGATTGGTGCCACCACTGCATTTACTGACGTGGTTCGTAAGTCAGATAGAGAATCGCTGGTCTCGACGATAAATTATGTATTGCAACTCAAAGGAGAAGCAGCATGAGTGAACAAATTGCTTCCGCAGATAACAAAACAAATGACAAAGACACAATAAATGAATTTGTGACCTTTTTTATTGATGACCAAATATTCGGTATTCCGGTTTCCGCTATTCATGAAGTTTTTCATCCACAATCTATAACTCGAGTTCCATTGGCACCTCCGGAAATTCGCGGC
Source organism: Robiginitomaculum sp. (assembly GCA_021647805.1). GTDB lineage: Bacteria > Pseudomonadota > Alphaproteobacteria > Caulobacterales > Maricaulaceae > Robiginitomaculum_B. The sequence goes on along the minus strand of JAKITZ010000022.1, from coordinate 8,474 downwards.
GTTTTGAATCTGCGCGGGCGAATAGTTACCGCAATAGAGGTGCGTGAAAAACTAAACCTTCCAGCTTTAGAACAAGACCAACAGTCACTAATGGCAATAGGGGTTGAAATAAACGGTGAGTCTTATGGCCTTATTATTGATCGAGTTGGTGATGTTTTACAATTACCACGGGGAAAATCCGAAGCAGTACCGATGAATTTTGACCCAGCTTGGCAGAAATTTACTACTGAAATTTATCGTTTGGAAGATAAATTGCTGATAATTATGGATATTAAGCGTTTACTTGATTTTGAAACCAAGTCTGAAATGGCTGCTTGAACAAGACTATAGGAATAAAAAAATGAAACATTGCCTTGTCGTAGACGATAGCCGAGTAATTAGAAAAGTTGCCTGTAGAATTCTTGAAGATATGGAATTTTCTTGTAGCGAAGCCGAAGATGGGCAGCAAGCACTTGATAAATGCAAACAAGCAATGCCAGAAGCTATCTTGCTGGACTGGAATATGCCGGTGATGAACGGAATAGACTTTCTAAAGGCCTTAAGAAACGAAAGCGGCGGAGATAAGCCGGTGGTTGTGTTCTGCACCACCGAAAATGATATGGGGCATATAACCGAAGCTCTTAGAGCTGGCGCCAATGAATATATTATGAAGCCGTTCGATAGTGATATTCTTTCAGCAAAGTTTGCTGAAGTCGGGCTGATATAGGTTCTAATAAAATGCAAGTAAAACCACCAATTACAAATTCAAGACCCTCTGCCGGCGGTAAGTCCATATCAGTATTGCTGGTTGATGATTCTGCTGTGGTTCGTGGGCTTGTTTCTCGTTGGTTGGAGGCTGAATCTGGTATAGAGGTAATTGCCAAGGCAATCGATGGTGTGCAGGGGGTTAAACTTGCGACACAACATAAGCCAGATATTATAGTGCTTGATATTGAGATGCCAAGAATGGACGGCTTAACAGCATTGCCGCAAATATTAAAAGGCTCTCCAAAATCAAAAGTAATAATGGCTTCAACCTTAACCCATCGCAATGCTGATATTACTTTGCGGGCTCTATCACAAGGAGCCAGTGATTATACTCCGAAACCGGAAACAGGAAAGCTAGCTGGAGCAGAAGAATTTCGTAACAATTTGATCAGTAAAATACGTGCCTTGGGTCAGCCGGTTTCTTTTAGGCCAAGAGCGATTTCAACGGCGCCAATTGCCCGAATAGCAGCCAAGCCACCAGCTTCATTTGCAAAACCGAAAGCAATTTTTGTTGGCTCCAGTACTGGTGGCCCGCAGGCTTTACGCGATTTGATGAGCATTATTGGCCCCAGAGTTAATTTGCCAATATTTATTACCCAACATATGCCCAAAACCTTTACCGCTGTATTGGCTGAGCACCTCAGTAAATCAGCAAAAAAACTGGTGGTTGAGGGGCGTGACGGCATGCCGGTTAAACCAGGCGGTGTTTATTTAGCGCCCGGTGACTATCATATGTTTGTTAGAAAGTCTGGCATGGGTGTGGTTATTGGGCTTGATCAAAAACCGCCAGAAAATTATTGCCGCCCTTCAGTAAACCCGATGTTTCGTTCGGCAGTTAATGTCTATGGAAACTCAGCGTTGGCAGTAATGCTGACCGGTATGGGACAAGATGGATTGGGCGGAACTGAAGAAATGCACAAAGCTGGCTCAATGGTCATAGCCCAAGATGAAGCAAGCTCAGTAGTTTGGGGAATGCCTGGAGCTGTTGCCAAAGCAGGCCTTGCACACGAAATTTTACCAATGGCCAAAATCGGCCCAAAAATATTACAGATTGTTCAAAGGAAATAGTATGAACAGCGCAAATTTTGAATTTTTAGCAAACCTGCTACTTAAAAAATCTGGCCATGTCTTGTCGCCTGAAAAAGGGTATTTATTAGATAGCCGACTTGGGCCGATTGCTCGTAAGGAGGGCTTGAGTTCTGTTGAAGAGCTGGTGCAGTCAATGCGAACTGGCAATGATGAAAGACTAAGTTGTGCTGTTACCGAAGCAATGACAACCAATGAAACTTTTTTCTTTCGCGATCGTACACCGTTTGATCTGTTTAAGTCCGAAGTGATCCCATATCTGGCAGAAAATCGCCGTCCAGGCTCGAAAGCGAGAATTTGGTGTGCTGCGGCCTCTGCCGGGCAGGAACCGTATTCATTATCAATGATCTTGCGCGAAGAACGCAGTGCGTTACGTGGCATACAAATGGATATATTAGCTTCGGATATATCTGAGAAGGTAATAGAGAAAGCAAAAGCTGGTTTATATTCACAGTTTGAAGTTCAACGGGGCTTGCCTGTGCAATTACTGGTTAAATACTTTCAAAAACAAGGTGACCTTTGGCAAGTTGACCCATCCTTACGGCAAAGTATTTCCTTCAGAACCTTCAATTTGCTGAATAGTTTCCACACACTGGGTACTTTTGATGTTGTATTTTGTCGCAATGTATTGATTTATTTTAACCAACAAACCAAAACAGATATTCTTAATCGGATTGCCTCGCGGCTAGCACCCGATGGGTTTTTATTCTTGGGAGCAGCGGAAACCGTTCTCGGGTTAACCGATGCGTTTGAGCCAGTTGCTGGTAAACGGGGTCTTTATAAGCGTAAAGGAATAGCTCAGGCCAAAGTTGCTTAACTAATAAAGCTATATTTTAGTATTGGCACAGCAAAAAGGGCGGTAACACCGCCCTTTTTTAATTGGATTATGTAACTGATTTATGCTGCAGCTTCTTCTTCAGGATTGCGCAGGACATAACCACGACCCCAGACGGTTTCTATATAATGATCACCATCAGTAGCATTGGCCAGTTTTTTCCGTAATTTACAGATAAACACGTCAATGATTTTCAGTTCCGGCTCGTCCATACCACCATAAAGATGGTTTAGGAACATTTCTTTGGTCAAAGTAGTTCCTTTGCGCAAAGATAGCAGCTCTAACATTTGGTATTCTTTACCAGTTAGATGTACTCGTTGCTTGTTAACATCGACGGTTTTCGCGTCAAGGTTTACGGCAATCGTTCCCGTTGTGATGATAGATTGCGAATGACCTTTGGATCTACGAACCACTGCGTGAATTCGCGCGACCAGCTCGTCTTTGTGAAATGGCTTGGTCAAATAATCGTCAGCACCAAATCCAAGTCCGCGAACTTTTATATCCGTATCGGTTGTTCCTGACAGAATTAGTACCGGAGTATCGACTTTTGATACTCGTAATTGCTTTAACACATCAAAACCCGGCATATCAGGTAGATCAAGATCAAGCAGTATGATGTCATAATCATAAAGCTTTCCTAGATCGACGCCCTCTTCGCCAAGATCAGTTGTGTAAATGTTAAAGCCTTCTGACTTTAACATTAATTCGATTGATTGCGCGGCTGCGCTATCATCTTCAATCAATAAAACCCGCATATAGCCCTCCTCCTTGAGTACTTCGCGAATCACTTGTGCGTCGCGAGTGCATATATAGTTAACTCGACTAGGACGGTATGTGAATCCCGTTAACAGAAGTTAAACAAACCACAACCGTATGAACAAATTTTCAACTATCTTGGTAAGTATTGGTTAGGAAGTACCCCATCGACATAAAGAATGTATGTTTTTGTCTCGCGATCAGTTGCTTTGCAACGACTTGCTACGACGCGGCCTGATCGGCCCCAAACTTAAAATGAGCGCGGTCGCACCTAGTTAGAAATGGTTTTGTTGATGGGTAACAAAGATAAAGTGTACACAAGAACATCGTTCTAATTGATGTTTTTGCGTACACTTGGCAAATAATTACAATTTTCCGACAAATTTTATTCGTGATCTTTACGTGATCGCAACTTAGATCGGCTAGGTTTACGTAAATCAGGTCACTATCATCTGAACTAGTTAACGGGAGAATTTCCAATATGCGCGCATTGGCCGCAAAAATTGAAGCCATGGAGCCACGTAGCTTTGAAGGGCGTGTGTCGGCTGTTAACGGCGTTTTGGTTGAAGCGGTAGGCCCGATCAATGCATTAGTGCTTGGCGCTTCGGCCAAAGCCAAAACCAAATCCGGTGAAGTAAGTTGCGAAGTTATTGGTTTTCGCGATGACCGGGCGTTATTGATGCCATTTAGTGCATTGGAAGGTATTCATGCCGGAGCGCGCATTAAGATAGACCCTGAAACCAGCCATGTACGGCCAACGCAAAAATGGCTTGGTCGAGTGGTGAATGCTTTTGGTGAGCCATTAGATGATAAAGGGGCAATGCCTCAAGGACTAGAAGCCTGTCCGTTACGAGGTGTTCCGCCGCAAGCCCATGCTAGAGACAGGGTTGGCGCAAGAATTGATCTTGGGGTTCGGGCGTTAAATGTATTTACCCAAATATGCCGTGGGCAACGCCTTGGGGTGTTTGCTGGTTCCGGTGTTGGTAAATCGGTTTTAATGTCGATGCTAGCCAGAAATGCCGAATGTGATGTGACGGTTATTGGTTTGATCGGTGAAAGAGGCCGCGAGGTCAAAGAGTTTATTGATGATGTATTGGGCGAAGAGGGTCTAAAACGCGCCATTGTTGTGGTGGCAACATCCGATGAGCCAGCATTGGCACGAAGACAAGCTGCACAACTTACCATGACTTTGTCTGAATATTTCCGCGATCAGGGCAAGCATGTACTTTGCTTGATGGATTCAGTTACTCGTTTTGCCATGGCACAACGAGAGATTGGCTTGGCCGCTGGTGAGCCGCCAACCACAAGAGGTTATACGCCAAGTGTATTTAACGAATTGCCGCGCTTGTTGGAACGCGCCGGCCCTGGTTGTTCGCGCAATGGCAAGGGCGGGGCGATCACCGGCATTTTCACCATCTTGGTTGATGGCGATGATCATAATGAGCCAATAGCAGATGCGGCGCGTGGTATTTTGGACGGCCATATAGTAATGGAAAGAGCCATTGCCGAACGCGGCAGGTTTCCAGCAATAAATGTTTTAAAGTCCGTTTCGCGTACCATGCCTAATTGTTGCGAAGAGGGCGAGATTGAACAAATCAGAACCGCCCGTAAAGCAATGGCTGATTATGCCAATATGGAAGAATTAATTCGTTTGGGTGCGTATTCCAAAGGCTCGAACCCGGATGTTGATCGGGCAATAGAAATACATCAACCATTAGAAGATTTTCTAAGCCAGCAGGCTTTTGAAGTAACCGGCATCAAAGACAGCTTCTCGCTGCTTGATGAAATCCTAGCTATCAATAATAACAAACCCACTAAAGGGTGACGGAGATAATTATGAGAAGTTTTGCATCACTGGTAAAATTAGCCAGATTTAAAGTAGAAGAATTACAACGGCAAATGGCCATGCTTGATGACGCTAGGGCGCATCTTGAAGGGCGCTCTGCTGATCTGGAACGAAGCGTGCCCGAAGAGCAAGTAGCAGCCAATGCCACCAAAGAGGGCTATTTGGCCTATGGATCATACGCGCAGGCGGTTATTATCCGTAAGGAAAATTTGCGCACCTCGATGGTCGAGTTTGACGCACAAACCGCCGCGCTTCGGGTATTGCTTGAAGACGCGTTTCGTGAACTGAAAAAGTTCGAGTTGATGGAAGAGCGCCGCCTCAAAACTATTGCCGAGGCAAATGCCAAAGCCGAGCAAGCTGAACTAGACGAAATCGCTGGCGTAAGAGCTGCCCGCTAAAATTTCTCGGATCTATTGAATATAACAATGATTATCTAAACCGGTCAGGAAAAGCTTCTGGCCGGTTTTTGTTTAGCTTTTAATTAGGTAAAAGCTGGCAAATAAAACCTGTTGCCAATTTTACGTGTTCTCGCCATAGGATAAACCTTAAAAGGTCTCGGCAATAAAGGGGTTGTTGCTATTACAAATCCCTTTGTATATTTCAAAAAAACCCACGTTTCATTGAATTGTTTAAGTATTAACAATGTCAAACAGCCGCAAATAGACGTGTAATGGCCATTTGCAACACCATTATAGCAAGCGGGCTGGTTGCGGGTATGGTTGACACTTATCCCCTTTGTTCAAGTGTCGGTAAGGGTGCATGAGTGCTAATTCTTTGCCAATTAACCCTTAAGTTATGGGCGCTCTTTGCCAATGATTGCTAATTAAGTATCAAGCAGGAAGGGTCACGTGACCCTTGTTCATCCTCCCTATGTCTCTCGGGAACTTCGAAACACCACGAATTTGACTCCCTCTCCCAGTCGGGAGAGGGTTGGGGTGAGGGGCAATGATGATTAAGGCTTACAACGACAAACTGGATCACCCGGACAAGCCGTGTGATGACAGTGTATGGGCAAGTCACGCATTGCTCTTAATGACTCTTTTGTCCTCCTCATCCTGAGGTGTCGCGAAGCGACCTCGAAGGACGCTTCGCTATTTGAGGACTCTTTGTCTGTCCTATCGCTTCGCTATTTGAGGACTCTTTGTCTGTCCTATCGCTTCGCTATTTGAGGACTCTTTGTCTGTCCTATCGCTTCGCTATTTGAGGACTCTTGTCCTCCACCTTTATGGGGGAAGTGAACGCGAATGCGCTCAAAGGGGGGCAAAGATAGCTAGATGTCGATATTTCCAAACAAAGCCCGTCATTGTAGTTTCAACCAAACCGGCCAGATATTTGCTTAGCAACAGGTGCGGGGCTGATGCTCTGTTTCGTAATGACACGAATAGGGGCGTTTATGACAAGTATTGCTTTAACTCTTTCTGCTGCCATCATTGGCGCAATGACCTTTTTTGCTTTTATGGTTGCACCAGCAGCAGCACAAGCCGGCTCTTCGGCAAATGTAATACAATTAAGTCGGGCAGTTTTTCCAAAGGCCTTTGATCTATTTGCAATGCTCTCAGTGTTAGCGGCTCTGGCTTCAGCTCTTGATGGTCAACTATTTGCTGCAGCTTCTTTAGTAATAGCGTGTTGCGTGTTCTTACAGGCCGGTTGGAAAATCACTCCGGCACTAGAAAACGCCCGTGACGCAGCGTTGGCAGGAAACCGCGAAGCTTTACTAGATTTTGCCAAATTGCGCTCGTCGGCAGTAAAGGCAAATGTTTTGCAATATGTTACATTATTTGCAGCGGTGGCTTTTTTAAGCGTTTAACACTCAATCCGTGGCAACGACTTTAGCATCTGTGTCAGACACTTGGAGTTCTTTTTGATCAGCAAACATAACAATCACTCGCAACGCACCAACCGGTGGCTCTCTGAAATCAGTAGTAAAAGAAAACTTCTCTCCCTTATCTAATTCTTTTGTCTTGGTTTCCACCAGCCATGAAAATACCGGTTGATCTTTATCATCAAGGATTTCTGCTGTTAGCAATGGAACCTGTTGTTTTCGTTTGCTTATATTTACCACTGTGCCACTGATTTGTAAAACACTTGTACCGCCGCGAATTTTGCGAACGGCGGTAATATCATGTACTTCCAAACCGACAATGTTAACCTTGGCGCCCAAAGCAGAATAAATGCTAGCGGTTTTTGGCCAGATACGCACCATATCAGCCTTGAACACCCAACTGCCGACAAACAATAAAATTACCGCCGCTATTGTTCCCCCCCAAATAACTCGCTGCTTTATTAGTTTTTTGTGCTGTCTTTCTGCCTCTCTTCTTGCTCTTATCGCTTGAGCAACTTTCGGGTCTTTACGAACTTGCTGCTCTTGTTCTGGGGTGGACTGCTCTTCTGATTTTGATTCCTCTGCGCTTGCTGGTGCTGCTTTCGTTGCTAAAAATAGCTCTTCGGTCGGCTTTTCTTCACCAGAAGCATCTACTTGCCAGTTGTGTCCGCAAGAGGCACAACGTACTTTACGCCCTTCACCTCCGATAGCCGTAGAGCTGGCGGAATAACGCATGGAACAATTTGGACAGGTCAGTATCATAGATTAAACCGAATCACCTAGTAATCACCAAACCTAAGAGGTCGCTTATTCCTGCTATCAAGTCCAGTTTAGACGCTGCCGTCAAAAGCGGTAAAGTCACCGGCGCAATAGATCCGGTTATGTCAATGTCACATATTGGCTTGCGATATGGCAATGGGCCGGAAATTCTAAAAGACATAAACTTTACTTTACAACCCGGCTCTATGCAGTTTTTAACCGGCCCATCAGGAGCCGGTAAAACCTCGCTGTTAAAGTTGATTTATCTGGCCTTACAGCCCAATCGTGGATTTATTCACTTGTTCGGACAAGACGTTTCTATTTCTTCACGCGATGAACTGGCTCTGTTACGACGTAAAATTGGCGTTGTTTTCCAAGGCTTTGGCCTACTTGGCCATTTATCCGTGTTCGAAAACGTCGCCCTACCATTACGAGTCACCGGCAAAAAACATGATGATTACAAGGATGATGTAAAAGACCTATTGCAATGGGTTGGCCTTGGCAAATCTCTTGATGTTTCACCTGATACTTTATCTGGCGGAGAAAAACAAAGAGTGGCAATAGCCAGAGCAGTCGTTGCAAAACCAGATCTACTTATTGCCGACAAGCCGACTGGGAATGTT
>JAKITZ010000021.1 GCA_021647805.1 Robiginitomaculum sp. | reverse complement strand
GGTTGGAGGTGAACGCTAATGCGCTCAAAGGGGGTGCAAAAATAGTTGATCATTTTCCAGCCGGTTTTCTTAATTACGACGAAACCTTACTTATCGCGAAAACCGTCGGCTTCATAAGTTCCAACCCGGCGTAATTTGGAACAGAAAAACCCGGCCTCTTCGATGGCTTGGGCGATTTTTGGCTCTGACGGATGACCCTTTATGTCGCAAAAGAACCTAGTGGCGGTAAAACTGGCACCAAGTTGGTAGCTTTCTAACTTAGTCATATTGATGCCATTAGTGGCAAAACCGCCCATCGCCTTATATAGTGCGCCAGCCGTGTTTTTTACCTCAAAAACCAAACTGGTCATATATTTTTTGTTTTTGTCATATTCAACAAGATCATGTTTTGTCCGCATTACCAAAAATCTGGTGGTGTTATGTTTCGCATCTTCGATATTACTGGCAATTTTCTGTAAGTCATAAATTTCACCAGCCAAATTAGAGGCAACGCCTGCATCTTCTACGGAGTTAAGCTCGGCGATCATTTTAGCCGCACCGGCAGTATCATTTGCATGAACCGCCTTAATAGCAAGCTCCTTTAGTGAATTGCGACACTGTCCCAAAGCCATAATATGTGAGTGAGCGCGTTTAACTGTTGCTAGGCTTGCGCCTTTGATTGCCAATAATTGATGGCGTATGGGAAGGAATTTCTCGGCCTCAATCTCAAGATTAGAATCAGGTAATAAATAATGAATATCGGCCACTCGTCCGGCCAAATTGTTCTCAACCGGAATCATTGCTCGGCGAGCATGCCCAGAGCTTACCGCGGCAAATGCTTCTTCAAAGCTTTCACAGGCTAACGGTTGGTGGTCAGGAAAATATTTGATACAGGCAAGATGTGAATATGCGCCCTCGACCCCTTGGAAAGAAATTACTTTATTCATGAAGGCTTTCCAAACAAAGCTCGTGCTTTTTCTAAATCTTGCGGACTATCAACGCCTTGCGGCACTTGATCTATTAAACCAACGGCTATTTGCATATTATTTTCCAAGGCTCGTAACTGTTCCAGTTTTTCGCGTTTTTCCAGCGTTGATGGTTTTAGCTTTGTAAATTGCTCAAGTGCTTGGCGCCGGTATGCATAAATACCAATGTGATGATAAAGCTCGCCCTGACCATAGGGTGCTGAAGTTCGGGTAAAATACAAAGCGCGAAATAATTTAATTGCAGTATCAGTTTCTTTTTCTGGTAGCGGGCTTAATACGGCTTTTACCACGTCTGGGTTATCGCGTTTTGCTTTTTCAGTAATTTTGGCAACCAGTGTTGCGATATCTGCGCTTGGGGTGTTTTGTAAAACCTCTACCACTGCCTGTATGGTTTTTGGCTCAATCATCGGCAAGTCGCCTTGTAAGTTTACAACAATATCTGTCGTTTCAGCAAACCCCGATAGCTCAAGCGCGGCTTGCACCCTATCGGTTCCTGATGGCAGGTCTGCCGCAGTTAAAACAGCATCAAAACCTGCATCTTTGGCGCAGTGATAAATTTCTTGATCACCGGCGGCAATTAACGGCTCGCCAAAACCAGCAGACCTTGCAGCTTCGGCAACACGCAATATCATTGGCGTTCCGGCAATGTCTGCCAGTGGCTTGCCCGGCAAACGTTTTGAAGCCAGCCTTGCCGGTATGATAATACGGGTTTTCATTTAGTGGTTATCCTGTCAGAATTAACACTTGGCAATAGGGTTCTTGATAAGCTTTGTAATATCATTTGGTGGTATACTCTTGAACTTGGGTTTTTGTCATGTAAAACACGATTATGAATCAGTCTCATCAATGGGTATAGAGACTGTCAATTTAGCGAGGGTGACACCGGATGGGCGGTCTTTTCTGGAATAAGGTATTTGCAGCGGTTATAGCAACGGCTTTGGTAGTGTTTGGCATTAACGAACTAAGCCATAAACTCATTAACTCTGAACAACCGGAAACACCGGGATTTGCAGTGGTTATTGAAAGTGCATCTGACGATACGGCTGTTGCCGAAATTGTCAAAGAGGTTTCATTGGCTGAATTGCTTTCAGGAGCAAACGCAAGCTCTGGCGAACGAGTTGCCAAAAAATGCACCGCTTGTCATACTTTTGAAAAAGACGGAGCCAACAAAATTGGTCCGGCTCTTTGGAACGTGGTCGGTCGTGATGCTGCTGCTGTTGATGGGTTTAAATATTCTTCTGCGCTTAGTGCATCTGGTTTAAACTGGGGCTTTGAAAACTTAAATGCGTTTTTAAAGAAACCAAAAGAATTGGTACCAGGCACTTCAATGTCATTCATCGGTTTGAAAAAAGCCAAGGATCGTGCAAACTTCATGTTGTGGTTGCGTGAGAAAAGTGATGCTCCAATATCATTACCAGCATTTGCTGCACCTGTTGTAGAGGCCACTTCTGATGTAATGCAAGATGTTGCTGATGAGGCTTCATTACTGATTGAGGCGGCAAGCGATGGCGTTGCAAACGTAGTTGAAACAGCGTCTGAACTAGCAGAAAAAATTGTAGCTACAGACGAGTAATTGTCCACAAACCATAAAGCGATTTTATTAAAACCGCCGCGCGCAAGTTAATTCGCCGGCGGTTTTTTTAATTCTATTGATAGCTTCACTTACTGGTTCAATAACGGTTTTCATGGCTGCGGCATTTGCATGAAGAAAGTTATCTTCACAAACCATTACGCCGACATGTCCTTTCCAGAACAGCAAATCACCACGAATAAAGTCAGAGTTTTCTATTTTCGTACCTAATTGCGCTTCTTGCATATCTGAATCCCGTGGACAGTCTATGCCAGCTGCTTGCAGAGAATTTTGAATAAGCGCCGAGCAGTCAAGCCCGAAACTACTTCGCCCGCCCCAGACATAAGAAGTGTGCAGATAGGTTTTTGCTGTTTCAACCCAATCGGGCAGGTTAGTCTTTATTGCTTGAATATGTAATTTCGAGACCCAGCCAATACCAACATGACAATACTCGCCACTGGTTTTTGAAACAGAGACTTGCGAGTTTCTGTGCAAATAGCCGTTGATTGGCGATTTTAGGTTTGCTTGGGAAAATACCGGTGTTCTAAGGGCGCTCACCCAATTATCAGGTTTTTTGCTGTGTTCGCTTAGTGCAGTTAATTGCACATAACCTACATAGCCATCACGAACCGCCTGCCCCCAAGCCCAACCGTCTTTGCTTTCATAACATACAAATTCCTCGCCGAACAAAAGCTGACTTTGTAGGCTTTGATCTAATTGCGGTTTGGCTAACAGGTCTGCTGTTTCGGTAATTACTGACATGGTGTTCCCGCTAACAAACTTTTCAGCGCTAACCTTTCCGCGCAAATGTTCTGCGGCCAGATCAGCTCGTGCCGGTGTTATTCGAGCATCAAAACCTCGGCTCATTGAGCATATTCTTTTTGTAGCATTGCAAACACCGTCAAAGGTCCTTGGGCATCGCCGCCAACAGGGTGACCGGGGCGAGCCTTTGACGACCAGCCATAAATATCAAAGTGAATCCATGGCGTATCAGCAACAAAGCGTTGTAAAAAGAGTGCCGCCGTAATCGAGCCGGCCATTGAACTAGAGGCCGTATGACAAATGTCGGCAATATCGCTATCCAGTAAAGCGTCATACCCGCCCCATAAAGGCATGCGCCATATAGGGTCGCTTTCAGCTCTTGCGGCAAATTCTAGTTTTTGCGCCCAACTATCGGATTTAGTATAATACGGCGCCAGTTCTGGCCCCAAAGCCACTCGCGCCGCACCAGTTAGTGTGGCAAAATCAATCAATAATTCCGGCTGGTCCTCTATGGCTCTGGTTAGAGCATCGGCTAAGATTAACCGCCCTTCGGCATCGGTGTTGTCGATCTCAATGCTGGCACCCATACGGCTAGGCAATACGTCGCTTGGCCGGTAGGCATTAGCAGAAATTGCATTATCAACAATTGGAATAAAGCAGTTCAAAAAAACCGGCAGTTTTGCTTGCATAATCATCTGTGCGGTGGCCAGAGCATTAGCCGCGCCGCCCATATCTTTTTTCATTAACTTCATATAGCTGCCGGTTTTGATATTAAGCCCGCCAGTGTCAAAAATCACACCTTTGCCGACCAGTGAAATTGCCGGGTCTGTGTCATTGCCCCAAACTAAATGCACCAGCCTTGGTTCTTGGTCGGCAGCGCGCCCCACTGCGTGGATCATCGGGTAGTTTTGCTTTAATAAATCTTCGCCAACGATAGAGCTGACTTTTGCGCCAAAGTCTTGCCCCAAAGAAACAATTGCTTGCTCGAAAGCTTCGGTTCCTAATGTGTTGGCTGGCGTGTTAATCAGATCCCGCGCTAAAGCCACGGCTCCTGCTTTAAGCAATGCTAGATCATGGTTCGCACCGATTATCTGTAATTTTGCAAGTTTGGTTTTTTTCTCTTGAAACATCTCAAACCGGTAACAGCCCTTTAGCCAAGCCAGAGCTAGGTCGTCACGATCCAGAGCCTGCGGAGCAAAAGCCAAGAAATAACTTCTTTGCCCTAATTTTGCCGGTAGAGCTGCAAAATTAGCGGCTTTTGGATTTTTGCCAATTCCGGCAAGAGTTAGTTTTTTGCCGTTTGAAATTGGCACAATCAGCACTTCGCCTAATTTGCCGCAAAACAAATTGATCCTGACGAGGTCTGCGGTTTGATTAGAAACTTGGCTTAACCATGCTTCAAGCAGTTTTGGTGTTAGCAAGTATAGCGGATCAAGTCCGGTTTCTTTGTTAGCAAGTAAACAGTTTAGCATTTTGTTCCTTAAAAGAATTATCGTTAACCAAATATTGATAGCATTTTATCAAATTAGTGCAGTGTTAACACAAGGACTTTTTTCATGCGCCCTCATTTTCGTTTATTCTTAGTTGGTTTGGTTGCTCCGGTGGTGCTTAGCGGCTGTACAACCCCGATAAGTGAGGAAGAAACCTCACTTACTAATTCGATGGTGCGGCAGATACAACCTCAAACCAGAGCGGCTAGAGACGCTATCGAACAGCAAGACGTATTAACTAGATCAGCATTTTGGGCAGCAGAGTATGAAAATAACCCAGCAGACCGAGAAGCAGCATTAAAATTGGCGCGTCTGGTTCGAACCATTGGCAATCCAGGTAGAGCTGCAACTATTGGCTCGCAATCTTTGGCGTTATTTCCAAATGATAAGGACTTATTGCTGGTAACCGGACAGGCCTTGATCGAAGATGGTCACTCGGAAAATGCAATTTCTTTTCTGCAATCAGCCTTAAAGCAAGATCCGGTTGATGTGAAAGTTCTTTCGGCGTTGGGTGTGGCTTATGATCAAAGTGATCGGCATGAATTGGCAATGCAAACATTTAACCGGGCATTGGCTCTTTCACCGGACAATGCGAAGCTTTTGTCAAATATTGGCCTTAGCCACGCTTTGCAAGGCGATCCGGATACTGCTGAAATATGGTTGCTTCGTGCCGCAGCCTTACCTGATGCTGATGCTAGGGTCAGGCAAAACCTTGCGCTGGTTTTAGGCTTGCAGGGGCGTTTTGTTGAGGCAGAAGTCATGGCCGCCAAAGACATGCCAAATGGTATTGCCAAGGAAAATGTCAGTTATGTAAAAAGCATGATCACTCGCCCGCAAGCATGGCAAGCATTACGCGGCGATTAGAGTGTTTCCGGTTCACTTTGAACCGAAAAATCACTCTAAGTATTTGTTTTGTCGCATTGCTTATCGAAAAACCGGTATCCACTTTTTCGGAAAGGCTCTAAAGCATAAACATCCCAGCGATAAGATAAAAAACAAACGTCAAACCGCCGCCAACCAAAGCGTAGGGAAGTTGTGTTCGTACATGATCCAGTAAATCACAGCCGGCGGCCAGTGCCGAAACCACGGAAGTATCCGATATTGGCGAGCAATGATCACCAAACACCCCGCCACCTAAAATAGCCGACATAACAAGGGCTGGCGGCAAGCCTAATGTTTGCATAAGCGGCACGCCAATTGGTATCAATAATGCAAATGTACCCCACGAAGTTCCGGTGGCAAATGACATCAATGCACCAGCTAAAAACAACATTGGTACAATTAAAATACGCGGCAGGGTTTCATCGGCAAGGCCAGCGATAAACTTTCCGGTGCCAAGCTCGCCTAATGAGCTGCCCAATGCCATTGAAATCAGAACAATGCTGACTAAAGGTAATAATTCCCCCATGCCACCAAAGCCAATTTTAACCAGTTTTACATGAGTAAATCGTTTTGAAGTTAGCATCATTAGATAGGCGGTTAAGCTAGCTAAAACTGTTGCATAAAGGATTGAACGTGCGCCATCGCCTTCGATAAGTTCGCCATTGCCCGTCCAAAACATAAAGCCAAATATGCCAATAATAAGCACCAATAATGGTACGATCATAAACCGTGGTTTTGAGGCGACAAATTCCGGTTTGCTTTCGGCTTTAATGACGCTTTTTGCCTCGAACGCACGCATTGGCCCGTGTACCTTGTCAGTAATAATAGTGAACAATACTATTGCCAGTGCAATCCAAGCATAAAAATTAAACACTACTGAACCGATCAATATTTGCACTGGATTTTGCAAATCATAACCGCCAAGCAAGCCCAATACATAAGCCCCCCAACCGTTAAACAACAATATAATGCAAACCGGCGCCGAGGTGCTGTCAATCACATAGGCAAGGCGTTCACGGCTAATGCCGAAACGATCATAAATGCCTCTGGATAAAATGCCGGAAGTTAATATCGATAAATTGCTTTCGATAAACAAAACAATTCCAACACCAAAACTAAGCAAGCCAGCTTGTCTTCGGGTGCGCGTCATTTTGCGATTGATCAGAAAATCTACCAAAGCGGTAACCCCGCCGGAATGGCGCATATAAGCCAATAATGCACCGATCAGCAGGCTGAACATTAATAATCTGGTGCTGTAGGAGCTGTCAAAAACAGCAGTAATACGGTCGATGCTGGCGATGAATCCCAGAAATGGCGAGAATCCGCCACTTTGCAACAAGAGCAATATTTCTGAAGTTAAAATAGCCGCAAACAAAGCCAAAATTACTTCTTTGCGCCAGATGACAACCGCGATCGCCACCAACGGCGGCAATACTGTCCACCAACCCATTATTATCCCCAGATTATTTGCGAAAGCATGTAAACACAAATGCTTTGCTGTAAATAGTTACAAATGTAATAAATGTATTACCTGCGTCTGGTTACGGTCTCGATGCCGGATAAATTGACCAAATGAGTGATGAAAATTATGACAACTACAAGACCGACCATAAAAACCGGTTTCCAGCTAAACCAGTAAATTTTACCATTTGGCCGCGGTATGCCGTCCCGCCAGACGGCAAACCCGGTTATCGCCACAGATAGCACCAATAAAATGACAGTTAATTCAACACTCATGGGCTGATAGATGGTGTTATGCCTTTGTCTGTCAAGACCACGTCTGTTTACATCAGTAACTTTGGCTGCGAGTTGATTTTTACAGGTAAGGCCTTCGGTTTACCCGTATTAGCTATCTTGCCAAAGCGCAAACCAAACCCGTTAGCGTATTTAGCTGAGCTACAACCGCCAGCCGAAAACGCCACCAAAAATAAGCCACGGTTTTTTGGCATAAGTTGCAGTGTCATTGGCCCAATGCACGTCGTTACAAAAGCTGATCCTGCCAAAGCCGATGATAAGTCTGCTTCGTCCTGCGTGGAATTAATTGTCATTGGCTGTAATAACAAGGCAAAGCTTGCTACAATTATGGTTATTTTCGAAAGCATTTGATGCCCCTCCCTCTAAATACAAAGCCGCGTATCAGCGATTATTTTTCCAGATCCCGAAACTCACGGCGTAGTTTCCATTCTTTTGACGTAACCGATCGTTCAAGATCAGCCAGTCGATCGTCAAGGTCACGGAACTGATACCGCAAGTTTGAAAATGTGGTGGTTGGCTGTCGCTCAACACCACGCCAAAATTCGTCTTCTTCTGGTTTCATTTTCGGCTTCTCTTTGCTGCCGCGAGATGGAATTACAAAACAAGCCACAATATAGGCAATGATTGAAAATGGGCCGAGAATGAAAAACGATAAAACCCAAGCAAGCCGGACAATCACCACATCAATATTAAAGTATTCGGCAAAACCGGCGCAAACCCCTGCTAACCCACCGGATTGGTTAATGCGATATAGTCGGTGCGGATTTGGCGGGCGCGAATATTGTTTATCCGTCATCTTTTTTTCTCCATTCAGGTTGTTCAGCATCAAGAATTGCTTCTAATGATACAATACGGTTTTCCATTCGCCGGGCGCTACGCCACAGATCTTCAAGCATATGCTCGTCATCGGCAGACAGGCCTTTTTGATCGCGCCATTTGGTGATGTGGTGAAATACAATCCACACCGGCGCAACAACGACCAAAAGTAAAATCGCTAATGTTTCCATGATAATTCCCTCGTCTTAACTACAGCTTTAAGGTTACGGTTTTGCTTTGGCGGCATTTTTAGTGGATTTTAGCTTGGCTTTTAACGCTGCAAGCTCCAACTCGATGCTTTCCTCGCCGGCAAGTTCAGCAAACTGGCTTTCAAGACTTTTACCCTCATTAAGATCAAAGGCGTCTGCTTGCGCCTCAAGCTCATCAACCTTGCGCTCTAATGCCGCATAACGGCTAAGCGCGTCTTCGATTTTATGGTCGGCAACAGTTTCTCGCACTTTTAAGCGGGTTTGCGCAGTTCCGGCACGGATTAATAACGCCTTATGCTTGGCTTTGGCTTCATCAAGTTTGTCTTGTAATTTGCCCATATCAGATTCTGCCTTCTCAATTGCCGAATTGATGATCTCAAGCTCGGTGCTTAAAATTTCAACCATGCCAGAGGCTTTGGCTTTGGCTTGTAACGCGCCTCTAGCTAAATCTTCTCTTCCCTTTGATATCGCCAGCTCTGATTTATCCGTCCACTCATTAACATTGGCGTTAAATTTTTCAAGCTTGCGGGTTACGTCTTTCTTGTCGGCAATCGCTCTAGCTGCGGCGGTGCGCACCTCAATTAAAGTGTCTTCCATTTCTTGAATTATCAACCGCGCGATCTTTTCCGGATCTTCGGCCTTTTCCAACATGGAATTGATGTTCGAGTTAATGATGTCACCCATTCGTGAAAAAATACCCATCTTCGTTCTCCTATAAGTTTGTTGTTTTGATTAAAAAAGTAAGCCGCCAATAAGTAAGCCGGCAATAAAAAACCCCCAGCATTCCAGCGATCTGGTGCGTAAATAGCGCCAAAATCTAGAGCTAGTTTCGCGCCAATCATCGGCGGCGGCTTTGGCTTTGTCGCGCTGTCCGCCTTCATAAGGGTCATATTCGTTATTCATTTTGTTTCTCTTTATTCTTGTTTAACTGACCAAGCCCAAGAGCTGGTTTGGTTAATACATAGCAAGTGGCGTGCCAGTTTTGCCTTCGGACACAAGTCTTTGTTTTTATTGACATAATTGATTTTGTTATAAATATCGCGTTGAATATTCTGTTGTTTTCACAGGTTTAACTTGAATTTCACTAGCAAATATGGTGATATTCACCATGTTAAATGAAAGTACATTACCGCCGCTGATCGGCCAATCAGTAGAATTTCTGGCCTCTCTTGATCAGGTTTCAAAGGTCGCAAACCTAAACCGGCCTTTGCTAATTATTGGCGAGCGCGGTACCGGCAAAGAGCTAATGGCGGCAAGGGTGCATTTTCTATCCGGGCGTTGGTCAGAGGATTATGTGACGGTAAATTGCGCTGCGCTTTCGGACAGTTTGCTTGAATCCGAATTGTTTGGCCATGAGGCCGGGGCATTTACCGGCGCCACCAAACGACATATTGGCCGTTTTGAGCGAGCAGACAAAGGAACTTTGTTTCTTGATGAAGTAGCCAGTGCCTCAATGCGAGTGCAAGAAAAAATCTTGCGTATTGTCGAATATGGTGAATTTGAGCGGGTTGGTGGAGACAAAACCTTGAGCTGTGATGTTAGGCTTATTGGCGCAACTAACCTTGATTTACAAGATCAGGTTAAAAAAGGTTTGTTCAGAGCGGACTTGTTAGATCGATTGGCGTTTGAAGTGGTGACATTGCCGCCATTACGGGCAAGGTGGGAGGATATTCCAATATTGGCTCAGCATTTTGCGCAAAATATGGTTCGCGAGTTGGGCGGCGAGCAATTTACCGGCTTTTCAATGCAAGCCATGCAAGTTTTGATGCAGCATAATTGGCCGGGTAATGTCAGAGAGTTAAAAAATGTTGTTGAACGCAACACTCACCACAGCTCCAGCAAAAACAATGTCGATAAAGTATTTGTTGATGAAATAAAGCTTGATCCATTTGCATCACCTTGGCGGGTGCAAGCCCCGCTAAAAGAAAACACAGAATCGGCGATACCAAAACAAAGCGCAAAATTGCCAGAGCCGCAAACCGGCAAACCATACATTGAGCAGGTATTGAATTTTGAGCGAGCTTTGTTGCGCCGGGCAATGGAAGATCAGCAGCAACATTGCGCTAATGCCGCCCGCTCGCTTGGATTATCTTATGACCAGATGCGGCATTATTTGCAAAAACACAAATTGCTCGGCAAGCGCAAAACCAACACCGGATAATTTTACCATTACAAAACCGCTTGTTAACCTAGGCCTGCTATAGCTAGCTCAAATAAAAAGAACTCTTGAAATAAGAAGAGCAAATATAATGAGTGAAGCACTTTATAATATCGAGTCTGGTGGCGATCGCCGCAAGCGCTCACGACACCTGTGGTTTATCAACAGCTCGTTTGATCTGGTTAATTTTGATCAGACAGTTGAGAGAATTTCCGAGCGCGACCCGCAAGCCGAATTTCGTTTTGTAGTAACCCCAAATGTCGATCATTTAGTGCGGATGCAAAAAGAACCGAAATGGATAAAGTCAATATACCAAGACGCCTGGCTTACGGTTTGTGATTCAAGAATATTAGAACTAATTGCCAAGCTTTCCGGTGAAAATCTGGAGGTAACTCCCGGTTCTGACCTTACCGAATATTTGTTTGAAAACAGCATAAACCCAGATGAAACAATAACAGTTATTGGCGCTAGCGCCTCTGTTATTGATGCGGTGACAGCTCGTTATGGCTTAACTGATGTCAGATGGTATGAACCGCCAATGGGTTTACGAGAAAATCTTGGTGCGGTGCAACAGTGCGCTGACTTTATTGCCAGTAACCCGGCCAGATTTACCTTTATATGCGTTGGC
Source organism: Robiginitomaculum sp. (assembly GCA_021647805.1). Taxonomy (GTDB): domain Bacteria; phylum Pseudomonadota; class Alphaproteobacteria; order Caulobacterales; family Maricaulaceae; genus Robiginitomaculum_B. Next base: position 5,835 of record JAKITZ010000021.1, on the reverse strand, counting down.
TCGCCGCAACAAGAAATGGTCGCCAAAGCAGCTTTACGCCGTGGCGATTGTCAAGGTGTTGGGCTTTGTGTTGGCGCTAGCCTTGACTTTTTAGCCGGTAAAGTCTCCAGAGCTCCAAAATGGATGCAACAAAGCCGACTTGAATGGTTGCATAGACTGCTTAGTGAGCCAACTCGCATGTGGCGGCGTTATTTGGTAACCGGGCCAAAGATATTTCTGCTTTGGTGGCGTTGGCAAAATGAGCGCAAACAAAATTCTATTGAAAAACCATAAACTCCAAAAAATTATCGCAATAAGCTTGACCCTCTCGCAACTAGATCATACCAAGTTGAAGTCGGTTTGTTGTTGGGCTTGCCCGCAACATGACAACAGGGAATGCGGTGAGAATTTTTCAATTCCGCAACTGTGCCCGCAGCCGTAAGCGGTTAGCTGTGACGCCATTACCACTGATGCCTATGTATCGGGAAGGGGTGTCAATAGCTTTGATCCGTGAGTCGGAAGACCTGCCGACACTCGTCCGCCTATGATCCGGGGTCAGATCAGCAAGGCGCGGGTGAATTGCCGTTCGTGACGAAATCTTTTTGTGCTGGCGTGGAATGAGTTTCTGCGCTGGATTTTGTCATGGAGTCTGACGATGAAATTTAATTTTTTAAACCTTGCCATTATACCGGCAAGTCTATTTTCGACATTTGTTTTTGCCAATGAAGTAGAGGAATTAGAAGAGCCGATTGTAGTTATTGGCTCAAGAATACCAATTCCGGCTTCCCAAATTACCTCTACTGTAACCATAATTGATGAAGAAGAATTACTGGCCAGAGGTGATGAGTTTGTTGCCGATGCTTTGCGCCGGGTACCATCTTTGGCGGTGAATCGCTCAGGGCCAGCCGGTGCATTAACTCAAATACGCCTAAGAGGTTCCGAAGCCAATCAGGTGTTGGTGTTTATTGATGGCATGGAAGCCAGCGATCCGTTTTCAGGTAGTTTTGGTTTTTCTGCGGCGACTAGCTCTGGAATTACAAAGATTGAGGTGTTGCGCGGCGAGCAATCGGCTCTTTGGGGTACTGATGCGATTGGCGGGGTGATCAATATTTTAACAGAACCAATGGGGCAAGGCGACCAATTAAAGGCTCGTATAGAAGCTGGGTCTTTGGATAGCTATTCCGGTTCGGCGTATGTTTCAAGCGTTAAGGGTGAGCGTAAAATATGGCTGCAAGCTTCTGGTTTACAAACAGCAGGTTATGATGTTTCAGGAAATTCTGGTGAGCGTGACGGGTTTAATCAAAGACAAGTTTTTGCCGGTGCTGATTTACCTTTAAATCAAAACTGGAAATTACAGTTTCGCGCTAGAACTCAAAATGCAACATCCGAATTCGATACTGATACAGATTTTGATGGTCGGTTAAATGACACAGATAGCCAGCTAGATAATGAACTAACAATGGCGAGACTGGCAATTAAGGGCGAAAGTTTTGATGGAGCTTGGCTTAACGAAATATATTTATCTTCTTTGAGCAGTCGTACAATTTCCGGCAATTCAACATCTAATGGTCAGCGCACGCGATTGGGCGGGCAAACCAGTGCCATCTGGGAAAATAGTAAGGTTTCGCATCGCTTAACCGCAGTTTTAGAGGGTCGTTTTGAAACTTACCAAAACTATGGCGGTGCCGGTGCTTTGCAAAATCAGAAGCAACAGGCAAATTCTTATGCCCTTGCTGGTGACTATATGGCTAATAGCGGGTCGTTGACAGTCTCGCTTTCTGCGCGTCATGAGTTTAATGACTTGTTCGAAGACACCAATGCATTACGAGCTGGCTTTGCATGGGGTTTTGAGCAAATTGGCGGCAAATTGCTTGGCAGCGCCGGGCAAGGAGTTAAAAACCCGGGGTTTTTCGAATTATACGGATTTTTTCCGGCATTTTTTGTTGGCAACCCAAATTTGCAAGCAGAAACATCAACAGGATATGAGCTTGGTTGGCAGCAAAATTTTGCCAAAGGAACGGCCTCGATCACCTTGTTTACCGCAGAACTTAATAATGAAATTTATACCGACTTTGGAGCGTTTCCGGCAACTGCTCGCAACCGTACATTTGCCAGTACTCGGCAAGGGGTAGAGCTGGCCGGGGAATTACAGCTAACAAGCAGTATTTTTGCCAGTGGTAGTATGAGTTTTCTATCGGCAGAAGAAAACAATATTCCAGAGATACGAAGGCCGGATTTCTTAGCCAGCCTGTCGGTGTTTTGGCAAGATCCAGGCGAAAGCTGGCAACTTAGCCTTGGTGTCGATCATAATGGCAGCATGGGCGATACTGATTTTGGCAGTTTCCAACCAGTGACATTAGCTGCATATACCTTGATACGAGCTAAGGCTTCTCGGAAAGTTGGTGATAATTTTTCAATTTATTTGCGTGGTGAAAACCTTGGCAATGCTAATTATCAAGAAGTATTTGGCTATGCCTCGCAAGGAAGGGCGTTATATGGCGGCTTGGTTGCACAGTTTTAGGTTCTTCTCGATTGTCATTATCGGTCTTTTTTGGCCGATAATGACAATGGCGCAAGACAAAGTGGTTTCAACATCGCTTTGTACGGACGCTTATGTGTTAGCTTTAGTGTCGCCACAACAAATCAAATCCTTGTCATGGCAGGCAAATAGCAAATTATCCCGTGCGCCTGGTGCCGTAAGGAGCTTATCCGGTGCGTGGCCTAGCCAAGAAGTTTTATTATCATTATCACCGGCCAAAATTATTTTAGGTTCTGGGGACAATATTGCTACAACTAGCTTGGCTGAGCGACGTGGAAGTAAGGCCATGCAATTAGCACCAGCAAATGATTTTGCCGCCATTGAAGATAATTTGGTAAAATTGGGGAAATTTCTAAATAAACAAGAGCAAGCCAAGGCGGTAATTTTGGCACAGCAAACCAGATTACAAAACTTGAAAGCTAGCAAACAGAACCGCCACAAACAGCCCAAAGTATTATACCTTACCCCGACACTTGGAACCGCCGGCTCCGGCACTTTTATTGACGCGGCAATTATAGCTGCTGGTGCAAAGAATTTTGCCACAGAACTGGGAATTGAAAACTGGGGACGAGTGCCGTTGGAATTACTGGCTACGCAACAGCCGGATCTAATAGTTAGCAGTTTTTTTCGTGATGGCAGCCCCAGTGTTTTGCAATTTAGAGCTAATCATTCGATCTTGAAAGGCTTACAACAAAAAGTACCGCAAAAGCATATCTCCGGTGGCTTGTGGGTTTGTGGCGGGCCGTTACTAATTACAGCCGCAGAACAAATCGCTGATGCACTGGATCAACGATACTCCATCGACTCAAAAAGTGGGCACGGAGAATTTGCCAGCAAAAGTGTATGCGATTTTGGGGCAAGCAAATGCAACGACTAAGATTGTTTTTGGATAAGTTGATGGATGGTACAGAAAAGTGATGCGCTTAATCGCTATATTGATATTTGCGTTGGCAATATTGCTGTTTGTTTCTTTATCATTGGGGGCGCAGAAAATACCGATTGGCAGTTTGATTGTCGGAATTATGGGGCGCGGCGATGAAATAAACCAGATCATTATTTGGCAAATTCGCCTACCGCGTTCCTTGTTGGCGATATTGGTCGGGGCTGGCTTGGGGGCTAGCGGCGCGGCCTTACAAGGTCTATTACGCAACCCGCTGGCTGATCCGGCGGTGGTTGGCATTTCTTCAATGGCCAGCCTGTTTGCTGCATTTGTGATTTATACAGGCTTGGTTAGTGTTCTGCCGTGGACGCTGTTTGCCGGAGCAATGTTGGGGGCTGGATTAGCGGCGTTATTTTTGCTGTTGCTGGCTTTTGTTCGAGCTTCTGCCACCGGCTTGATCCTTGGCGGGGTTGCCATGTCGGCAATGGCCACAGCCGCCACGGCATTATTGATGAATTTATCACCAAACCCGTGGGCGCTTTCGGAAATTGCGTATTGGTTGATGGGCTCGGTTGCTGATCGTTCCTTGTCTGATGTGATGCTGGCCGCACCTTTAATATTATTTGGAATATTAATATTATCCCGTGCTGGATCAGGGCTGGATTTGTTAAGTCTTGGCGAGGACACAGCGGCCAGTGCCGGGCGTTCGGTTTCAAGCACCGGCAAATGGGTAGTAATTGGTTCTATGTTATGTGTTGGTGTTGGCGTTGCCAGTGCCGGAGCCGTTGGGTTTGTAGGATTAGCCGCACCGCATATTGTAAGACCTTTTGTTAAGTTTTTACCATCACGCACATTGCTTCCATCGGCTTTGGTTGGTGGCATTTTATTATTGTTTGCGGACATGGCTTCGCGATTACTTAGCGGCCCCGGAACTCCTCTTTATCTAGGAGTGGTAACTGCGTTGCTTGGTGCGCCATTGTTCTTGTTCTTGGTTTGGAAAACCCAAAAGGAGCAGGTATGAATACTTTAGAAATTACTGAGCTGTCTGCCAAGCTTGGTTCGTTTAGAATTTTAGATAATGTCAACCTTAACATCAATCCGGGTTTAAATGTCATTATCGGCGCCAATGGATCCGGCAAAACCAGCTTGCTTCGGGTACTTGCCGGACTACTACCGGCAATAAAGGGGAAAATATTATTCGAGAAAAATAACTTGTTGGTTATGAAGCAAAGCGATCGAGCGAATATAATCAGCTATCTAGCGCAACACCCGAAAGTGCATTGGCCGTTATTAGTTAAAAATCTGGTGTCTTTGGCTCGAAGTAATGTTCGCGAAAATAGGCAGCAAACAAAGAGCGTGATTGAGCAAGCTATGGCTGATTGTAATGTTTTACAATTTGCCAAAAGATCCATGGATCAACTTTCCGGCGGTGAACGGGCAAGGGTGTTGTTGGCGCGAGCGTTGGCGGTGCAGGCTGATTTGTTGTTAATTGATGAGCCAACGGCAGCTTTGGATCCAGCGCAACAATTATCGATGATGAAGATATTAGCCGCCGAAGGTGACAAAGGTAAAACCGTGCTTTGCGTTATGCATGACATACCGTTGGCTGCACGTTTCGCGACAAATTTAATTTTGCTGGATAATGGACAGGTTACAGCCACAGGAAAGTCAGAAAAAGTTTTAACCTCAAAAGAATGTGAAACAGCATTTAATTTGGCATTTGCCGCCAATGGTTATTTGGTGTTGTAATGGTAAAATTAAATTTTGGATAAAAAATGAACACTACAACAAAACTACAATGGGGGGTGCATGCCCCTAACTGGATCCAAAACTTTGCTATCAAGCAAAGCAATAACAACCCAAAGAGTCTGCTTGGTACCTCGTGCCGTAAATTGTTGCTTAATGGTTTTAATGACCCATTAGATGTTGAGTTTTGGGGGGTGAGGTTTCGATTATACCCCGGTGATAACTTATGTGAAAAGCGCGCTTTACTTTCGCGGATTAATTTTGATGTCCAAGAGCGGCAAATTTTACTGGAAAGACTGCACAAGGATTTCAGGTTTATAGATGTTGGAGCTAATGTTGGCCTTTATTCTTTATTTGTTGCGGCCAACGCCGGCAAGCAAGCAAGGGTGCTGGCTATTGAGCCGCAACCGATAATTAAACAGCGTCTGAAGTTTAATTTGGCGGTAAATCCTAATTGTAATATCACCCATGTTGATTGTGCTGTTGCTGACAAAAAAGGCATGGCGAAGATGTCTATTTCAACCAGTAATCGCGGAGCATCGGGGTTTTCTTTACGTTCTGGTGATAAGCCAGACGAGATATTTGAAGTGCAAACATTTAGCTTGGCAGAAATATTGTCCAGCCATGATATGATCGGTGCAGATGCAATGAAAATTGATATTGAAGGTGCTGAGGATCAAGTTTTGCCGGT
>JAKITZ010000020.1 GCA_021647805.1 Robiginitomaculum sp. | reverse complement strand
CCCCTGCGATGAGCGCCCAAAGCCCATAACCGTGATATCCCAGATATAATATAATCACAGGAGTAAGCAACAGGGATGCGACGACTTTAATGCCTCTTCGGGTAATCGAAAAAATCGAGTTGCGAATAATCTTGTCGGAAGTGGCTTGCAATATAAATCCCTTCAAAGACTCATTGCTGTTTATTTCTTCCCAAAAAGAACCAGGGCGTAACTGAAACGGTCCAAAAAACTACCCCTTTCTTTTTTAAGCCTAAAAAGACTGAAGTCTTTGTCGGACTTGACGGGATTTATAAAATTCAGCGAAGCGAAAAAGGAATCTCCAAAAAACAAGTATTCAGATATCCCTATTTTTTGACAAATATCCTGAAATTCTTTCCTGGAATACGGATACTCTTCACTGACAGCCCATTTCCCTGCAAGCACCGCAATAAATTTAAATATTCTTTTGCGCTTCTTTCTTTGCCATAAAGCTCGCAACCAGATACAAGTCGATTTATGAAATTCCTAGATCAAGCAAAAATATATATTCAAGCCGGTGCTGGCGGTGCTGGCACGGTATCATTTCGTCGTGAAAAAAATGTTGAACGCGGCGGCCCCGATGGCGGCGATGGCGGCAAAGGCGGTGACGTTTGGATCGAATGTGTCGATGGCTTAAATACTCTAATCGACTATCGCTACAAACAACACTTTAAGGCAGCAACAGGAACCCATGGTATGGGGCGTAACCGTCCTGGGGCTGCGGGTGAAGATGTAATTTTACAAGTACCCGTAGGCACACAAGTGCTTGATGAAGACCGCGAAACCTTATTGCTTGACCTTACCACAGCCGGGCAACGTGAATGTTTATTATCTGGTGGCAATGGTGGCTGGGGCAACGCCAAGTTTAAGACATCGGTTAACCAAGCACCAAGAAAAGCTAATCCGGGAGAGCTAATGAGCGATCGTTGGATCTGGCTACGTCTTAAATTATTTGCTGATGCCGGCCTGCTTGGTTTGCCCAATGCCGGGAAATCCACACTATTAGCCAGTGTCTCCGAGGCTAAACCAAAAACCGCCGCCTACCCGTTTACTACTTTGCACCCATCTTTAGGCGTGGTTGATATTGACCAGTCCAGACGTTTTGTATTGGCTGATATTCCAGGCCTGATCGAAGGTGCTGCAGATGGCGCTGGTCTTGGTTCACGGTTTTTAGGCCATGTAGAGCGCACCGGTGTGTTATTGCATCTTGTTGATGGCACCAATGATGACCCAGCCGGTGCTTATAACACTATTCGTAATGAACTTGCAGAATATGGTGGCGGATTAACCGAACGACCAGAAATCGTTGCTTTGAACAAAATAGATGCTTTGACCGATGAAGAAATTGCCGAAAAACAAAGTGAATTAGCTGCCGCTTGTAATAGCAAAGTTCGCTTGGTCTCTGGAGTTTCAGGCAAAGGTCTATGGACGTTAATGGGTGAATTGGACGCAGTGATCAAAGCTGGACGCAAGGCTGAGGCGCAAAAAGACATAGAGCCAGAAATATGGTCTCCCTAAATGCAATTCAAAGATTAAAAACTAGCAAAAAGCTGATCATAAAAATTGGTTCACAATTATTGGTCTCCAGCGGTAATGACAGTTTGCGAACCAGCTGGATGAAGTCCTTAGCCGCAGATATTGCCAAATTACGTGCCAATAATTGCCAGGTAATATTGGTTAGTTCTGGCGCGGTGGCCTTAGGTCGCCAAAGCATGGACATTCATGGACGGGCATTAAGACTAGAAGAAAAACAAGCTCTGGCGGCCATTGGTCAAATGCAATTAGCCCAAGCATGGGCGCAGGTATTTGCAAGTTTGCAAATCAAAGTTGGACAAGTATTACTAACCATTGATGATACGCAAAACCGCCGACGCTGGCTTAATTCCAGCTCGACCTTAAACAATTTGCTGCAAATGGGCGTACTGCCATTGATCAATGAAAATGATAGCGTCGCCAGTGATGAAATTCGCTTTGGTGATAATGATCAATTAGCGGGTCGAGCCGCGCAAATGGTCGGTGCAGATATGTTGATTTTATTATCAGATGTTGATGGACTTTATTCACAAGATCCTAGCACATCACAAAATGCCCAGCACATTGCACAAGTAGACAAAATCACTACTGAGATCAAACAAATGGGCGCTAATAGCAGCAACCAGCTAGGTAGTGGCGGCATGAAAACCAAAATCCTCGCTGCAAAAATTGCTGGAGCCGCCGGTTGCGCGACCATTATTGCTGATGGTCAAAAAGACACACCTATCTCGTTATTATTGGCCGGGGCAAAATGCACTGTGTTTTTACCGCACATCAAACCGGCACAAGCACGCAAGAACTGGATCGCCGGAACAGTACAGCCAAAAGGCAAATTGATAATTGATGATGGAGCAGTAAAAGCTTTAACCGATGGCGCATCATTACTGGCGGCAGGAATAGTCGATCTATCCGGCAAATTTGAACGCGGTGAAATAGTTAGCATTTGTTGCATGAAAAACCGCGAAATTGCCCGTGGGTTAGCCGCATATTCGTTAAGCGAAATAAACCAAATCAAGGGCTTGCGCTCGGATCAAATAACCGCTGTTTTGGGCTATGAGCCACGAAAAGCCGTGGTGCATCGTGATAATTTGGTACTGCTAGAGAAATGATCGCTACTAAAATGCAAGATGAAATGCAAAAAATGGGCGTGCTGGCCAAAGCTGCTAGCCAGCAATTACGGCTTGCTTCGGCCAAGCAGCGCTCATCAGCTATCTCGTTGGCAGCAGAGCAAATCGCCCTAAACAAGGATAAAATCATTGCCGCCAATCAGCGTGATGTAAAAAGAGCAAAACAAAACCAGTTATCGTCAGCCTTTATTGATCGCTTATTACTTGATAGACAACGAATCACAGATATTGTTGATACGCTTCATAATATTGCCGCACAGCCAGATCCTTTGGGTAAGGAGCTAGATAGTTGGAGCCAACCAAATGGCTTACAGTTTCGCAAAGTTGCAGTACCTTTGGGCGTTATCGGAATAATTTATGAAAGTCGCCCTAATGTTACTGCTGATGCTGCGGCGCTTTGCTTGCGCTCCGGCAATGCCGTTATTTTACGTGGCGGTTCTGATGCTTTGCAAACATCTTTGGCAATATTTGATTGCCTTAAAGACGGAATTATTGCTGCCGAGTTACCGCCGGCCAGCGTACAGATAATCACCCATAATGATCGTGCGGCAGTTGGTTATTTACTGGGCGGTTTACAAGGAAATCTTGATCTGGTGATCCCAAGAGGCGGGAAATCATTAGTGGCAAGAGTGCAAAAGGATGCAAGAGTGCCGGTGCTTAGCCACCTTGAGGGCATTTGCCACGTCTATGTTCATCAACAAGCCGACCCACAAATGGCTGTGAAATTGGTGCTAAACTCAAAAATGCGACGTGTGGGAATATGTGGCGCGGCAGAATGTCTGTTAATTGATAAAGCTTGTGCAGAAGATATTTTACCGCTGATTGTCGATGAATTAATCGAAGCAGGTTGTGAGTTACGCGGTGATGAAAAAGCGCAAAGCATTGATAACCGGATAATTGCTGCCAAGAAAAGTGATTGGGGTAAAGAGTTTTTAGCCCCTATAATGGCTGTTCGCGTAGTAAAGGGTATTGAAGAGGCCACCGGGTACATCAACAAATACGGCTCCGGGCATACCGATAGCATTGTAACGGCAAACCCTGATATTGCGGCTTTGTTTCAAAGCCATGTGGATAGCGCAATAGTGCTGCATAATGCTTCTACCCAATTTGCCGATGGTGGCGAGTTCGGCTTCGGAGCAGAAATAGGGATTGCTACTGGCAAACTTCACGCCCGTGGCCCGGTAGGAGCCGCGCAATTAACCAGTTATAATTATCAGGTGAACGGTAGTGGCCAGCAAAGAGATTAAACGCTTAAACCCCTCTAGCAGGGCAATGTTGGAGCCGCTGGCCAACCGCATGAAAATTGGTTTGTTTGGCGGAAGCTTTAATCCAGCACATATCGGCCATTTACATTTAGCGCAAACCGCAAAAAAGCGTTTAGGCCTGCACAAAGTGCTATGGTTGGTATCACCGGGAAATCCGCTAAAATCGACAAAGTCATGGGAAAATTATTCCAAGCGTCTGCAAAGCACAAAAGACATAACCGAAGCATCGCCTGCGCAAATAGTTTGTGAAAGCGAAAAAATGTTTGCCACTAGGTACACGATTGATACCATCAACGGCTTCAAGAGAAGATGGCCAAGTGTTGATTTTGTTTGGTTGATCGGAGCCGATAATTTGCGAAGCTTTCACCTTTGGCGTAATTGGCAACAAATTGTGCAAACCATACCAATTGCAATTATTTCCCGTCCTGATGATCCAGTTCGCGCTAGATTATCTCCATTTGCTCGGCAATTTGCCAAATACCGCTTACCGCAAACAGCGGCTAAATCGCTGATAAGCCGCACCTCGCCAGCATGGGTATATCTATCTGCACCACATTGTCCGGTTTCTTCGACTGCAATTCGCCAAAATTGAACCATAGCGCAACGCGCGCCTCTATGGTATGGGGACTAAATCGCAAAAATTTCCAAGGAACATAGTCTTGCAAAACGAAATTAAAAAATCTGCTGAGAGCACGCAACTAACGGCAAAACAGCTATTAGAGTTATTGCAAGAGGTTCTTGATGATAACAAAGCCGAAGATGTGGTTAGCATTGATCTTGAAGGCAAATCATCAGTTGCTGATTATTTGCTGATTGCAACCGGGCGCTCAGCGCGCCATGTCTCAGCGATTGCAGATTATGTCTTGCGTGCCGCCAAAGGCGCAGGGCTTGGGCAGTTAGAAACCGAAGGTCTGTCGAGCAATGACTGGGTTTTAATTGATGCCGGTGATGTGATTGTTCATGTCTTTCGCGACGAAGTTCGTGATTATTATAATTTGGAAAAGATTTGGTCAGTTTCATTATCCAGAGAAATGGATAAAGAATGAAACTTGGTCTAGTGGTTTGCGGTAAATTAAAACCCGGGCCAACAAGTGACCTGGTTACTGATTATTTATTTCGCGCCAAAAGATTAGGCCGAAATTTGGGAATTTCTGATGTTGATTGTCGGGAAATTACCTTACGTGCCGCAACCACTAAACAACAAGTTTCTGAACAAGCCTTAAGCGCCATTCCTGCTGCCGCTAAAAAAGTCATCCTTGATGAAACTGGCAAAAACCTGTCATCGGCGCAATTCGCAAAACAGCTAAATTCATGGCGCGAGCAAGGAATTCCAGAAATAACCTTATTAGTCGGCCCGGCTGATGGCTGGGACGAAAAAACCCGAAACTCTGCTGATCTAGTGTTAAGCTTTGGCAAAATGACTTGGCCACATAAACTGGCGCAAGTGATGGCCGCCGAGCAAATTTATCGCGCGCTTAGCCTGCTATCAGGCTCTCCCTATCATCGGGGGAATGATTGATGCATCACTTTGGATTTTTTATATGTCTATTTTTGCTCTGGCCGGCAATAGCAACACCCCAACAAGGCCGCGAAGAAGCTTTGCAGTTAGATGCATTGCAGGAGAAAGCCAATAAACGACAGCTACAGCTTGAGAAACAAACAGAACTAACACGCTCGCAAGTATTACAATTACAACAAAAGCTAATCAGTATTGCCACACGAATAACCCAACAAAACAACCATAGTATTGAGGTTGAAGAGCATTTATTATCATTGCGACAACGTGAAGCCAACCAAGTAACAAAATTATCGGCTGATCAAAGATCTATGAGCGAGATGATGGCAGCTTTACAACGCTTGTCTATGTCACCGCCACCACCCTTGGCAGTAAGCCCCGGTGATACCAAAGCTGCCGCTAGAGCTAGCCTTTTATTGCAACAAACAGTACCAAAGTTGCGGATACGTGCCGAAAAATTAAAAGCCTCACTAGAAGCTTTACGGCTGTTACGACAAGAAATAAGCAGCAGTGCCGAAGACCTTGAACGGCAAATGCAAGTATTAAATTCCGAACAAGAACAATTACAATTTGTATTAAGTCAGCGACAAGCTCTTGAGACAAAATTACGTGGCGATACCTTAATTGCCAAAAGCGAAGCAGACTCCTTGGCAAAAAGGGCAAATAATTTACGAGAATTGATCCGACAATTAGAGGCCCAGGCAAGAAAAACCACGCCTTCATTAAAGCCGTCTTCGCCACAAGTCACAATCCTTGCCCCCGGACTTAAACCCAGCTCGCAGCCACAAATCGCTAAATCCAATGTTTGGCGGCCAGTAACCGGCCGTTTTACCGATAGCCGTGGGCAACTTGATTATCCGGTTCATGGGCAAGTAATTGCCAAATTTGGACGCTCATTAAACCCTGATCTTACTAGCGGTATGGTCTTTCGGACATCAAGAAGAGCACAAATTATTGCTCCGCATGATGCTAGAGTTGCCTTTGCCGGAAAGTTCCGCAATCTGGGCAAATTATTAATTCTTGATGTTGGAGATGGATATTACATTATCCTGTCTGGTTTGTCGGATACCTATGTGATAAAAGACCAAACAGTACTGGCTGGGGAACCGCTTGGTAAAATGGCCAACAAACGCAAACCGGCTCCGGAGTTTTATCTGGAGTTTCGCAAATTGGGACAACCATTTGACCCTGAACCTTGGCTTAAACGGGGGCTTAAAAAAACCGCAAACTCGGGTTAAACGTACGATTAATGTGTTTTTGCATAATATTTTGCATAAAAGGGACTATTAACGTTGGCATCAAAATTGCTATGAATATTAGAAATATACTCCATCAACCCAAAAGTGGGAACCGGTTTTCTGTAAGTTGATGGATCACAAGGTTAAAGTATACTCAAAATACCGTTTAGTTCGGTATTTTGAATATACGTTTTCACGACAAAGCACTTGCTTGCAGGTGACACAAAACTAAGAACAGGAAAAATAATGCGATATATGACATTGGTTTTAGCAGTTTTTGCAGGCATGTTTCTTGGTGGCCTTGGCTTAACGTATCAATCGGCCATAGCAAAAACAGAACGTACAACATATCAAGAATTAAACCTTTTTATGGACGTGTTGACCCGTGTCAGGTCCGAATATGTTACAGAAGAAAAAGATCAGGAGCTTATTGAAGCTGCGATTCAAGGAATGCTAAAGTCACTTGATCCACATTCGCGATATCTCACAGCCAAGAACTTTCAAGACATGCAGGTGCAGTCCAGTGGGGAATATGGTGGACTTGGTCTGGAAGTTACCATTCGTGATGGAGCAGTAAAGGTTGTCTCACCTATTGATGACACACCGGCAGCTAAAGCAGGTGTCGAGGCTGGAGACTATATTACCGGAATAAATGGCAAGTCGATATTAGGCGAATCTTTGAGTGAAGCTGTTGACCAAATGCGCGGCCCTCCCGGCTCTCCCATTACCATAACAATTGCCCGCAAAGGTGAAAACGAACCACTTGATTTTACCATTGTCCGCGAAATTATCACAATTCGCTCTGTTTCCTCGCGCTTGGAGGGCGATGATCTGGGCTATTTGCGGGTTTCTTTGTTTAATGAAAATACCGGAGAACTAGCAAGAAAAGCCATTGAGGAACTTAAATCCTCCGCCGCGGTTCCGTTAAAAGGGTTGATTCTTGATCTGCGTAATAATCCGGGTGGCCGTCTCACTCAGGCTGTTGAAGTTTCCAGTTTGTTTTTGGATAGTGGTGAAGTTGTATCTACTAGAGGACGGGATCCACGGGACATCGAACGTTATAACGCACGTAAAGGTGACATGTTAAATGGTTTGCCGATTGTGGTACTTATCAATGCCGGCTCTGCTTCTGCTTCTGAAATTGTTGCTGGAGCAATTCAAGATCGTGAGCGTGGCACATTGATCGGAATGCAATCTTTTGGCAAAGGTTCGGTGCAAACAGTCATACCGTTAAATTCTGGTCGTGATGGTGCGGTTGTCTTAACCACTGCTCGGTATTACACCCCTGCTGGTCGGTCAATTCAAGCAACTGGAATTACTCCGGATATTGAAATTTCCCATCGGCGCATTAAAAAAACAGACAACTCAACCACAGAAGCTGACCTACCAAATGCCTTAAAAAATGAACTTGAAGCAACACGGATTGCCAAAGCTGCTGAAGAAACTGAACTGGACGAAGAAACCGTTATTGCGGCAAATGATAATGAGAAAATCACCGCAGAAATGCCGCCGGAAGATTATCCGGAAGATGAAGATTATCAGTTAGAACGCGCCAAAGAAATTCTTGGGCAGATGATATTAAGTGCTAATAGCGTGTCTTCTAAAGGATAATATATTAGGGTCGCTCTGGTTCGGTGCAGTCCGCACCGTCGCAGATCATTGAAAAGCAATTGAGCGCGATACAAAAACAAAACTGGTTCTGATTCTGGATCAAGACCAAGGATCAAAGCTTGTGTTCAAGACTGCTTTGCGTAACATTTTATACTGTTTGTTACCGCTTTATTAACCGTAAATCCGCTATCGCTTTTATTAGTGATCTGCTGGTTTCTCAGCCGTCCGAGAATTGATATACGGGAATCATGGCCAAATTTGCTATTACTTTTATACCTAAGCCTTCAAGCGTTAACTGGCTAAAGCTTACTGCCTTTAGCTTGTTGAGCATAAGTGCTTTAACTTTGGGAGCGATAGCCCTATTTGGAAAAGTCGATAGCGCTCTACCAAAGATCAGTGTTAATGTTCCTTCATTGTCAGACTCTAGTAAAATTCAAGCCTCTCTTCGCTCGGACAAAAATAACAATCCCCAAAATCCAGTACAAGGCAGGCAACAAGAAGAGCCACGCCTTAATGGGGTTTCAGACCCATCCTTGCAACAAATTTCGTTACAGCCAAATAACGCCCGTCCTTTAACTAAAAACACGCCAAGCCTTCCAACCTCACCTAACGCTTTGGTGGCCGTACCCATTGCCGGTTTTTTTGAACCGGGACCTGGCGGGGTTTTACCAATTATCTCGCCCAGTGGAGACAAACCTTCTGCTGTGTATTCTAGAAGCTTTGAGATTAAAAAGGGAAAACCAGTAATTTCTATAATTGTTGGTGGTTTGGGAATGATGAAGCGGACAACCATGGCAGCGATTGAGGAGTTGCCACCGGAAGTTACCTTGTCATTTGTCCCCTATACACCAGACTTACAAACCTGGATTGACTTGGCACGAGCGCAAGGTCATGAGGTAATGATAGAAATTCCTATGGAGCCATTTGGCTACCCGGAAACTGACCCTGGGCCATATACCTTATTGTCCAGTGCCAGTTCAGCCGAAAACACCAGACGATTAGAATGGTTGTTAAGCCGGACAAGTGGGTATTTTGGCGTTACTAATTATATGGGATCGAAATTAACAGCGTCAGAAAATGCTCTTGCGCCAATTTTTCGAAATTTTAATCGTCGGGGGTTGGATTTTTTATATGATGGTGAAACTAAGCGGTCATCATTAAAAAATGTTGCAGTTAAAGAAGGATTGTCTTGGTCAACAGCAGATCGAATTATCGACATAAAACAAACCACCACAGCAATTGATGATCAATTATTACGACTTGAAGCCATGGCAATTCAAAACGGATCCGCTATCGGTAAAGGTTTTTCTTGGCCAGTTACAATTAAACAGTTACGAGACTGGACAAGATCTTTGGACGCCAAGGGTTATCAGTTGGCGCCGGTATCTGCGGTAATAAAGATGCGTAATGAGGAGAACCTAACTTCTTCAAAAGCAGTAGCCCTTAGCGTAAATGACTCAAACTAATCACGCTTAAAGCAAAATAATTATCGACTTTAACTGTGCTTACGGCATAAGGTTTGAAATAATCATAGTTTCAAATATACTAAAAACACTAAATTAAACCGCATTTTTAGTATACTTTATCTTCTGGATCCATCAACTTATCCAAAAATCGGTACTGATCCCGTGTCAAGCACGGGACTAAAGCTTTTTGGCTCGATGGAGTATAAATAAATGAGTTCTGTTTTTCATCGTACGGCAAAAAAAAACTACCCTTTAGCAGTTAGAGCCGAAGGTATGTATATCTATGATCAGGATAACAGAGCCTATCTTGATATGAGTGGTGGCGCAGCAGTTTCATGCCTTGGCCATCAACATAAAAAAGTAGTAAAGGCTTTATGCGATCAAATTAACCAGATGAGCTTTGCCCATACAGCTTTCTTTTCTAACCGGCCACAAGAGGAGCTGGCTGGGCGGTTAGTAGAGAAATTCAACCAATTTGGTGCCAAAGCTTACTTCACATCTGGCGGTTCGGAAGCCAATGAAACAGCCATAAAAATGGTATGGCAATACTGGCGAGCCAAAGGGCTAATATCAAAACAAAAAATTATCAGTCGAATTCATAGTTATCACGGAAACACACTGGCAACACTTTCCGCCAGCGGCAACTTACCACGTCGCCGGGTTATGGGTGATCTGTTATTAGAATGGCCGCGAATTGAGCCTTGTTATGCTTATCGTCATCAAAAAGCTACCGAGAGTTTGCAAGAATATGGGTTGCGGGCAGCAAATTTGCTAGAAGCGATGATCTTACAAGAAGGCGCAGAAAATATTGCTGCATTCATTGCTGAGCCGATAGTTGGAGCGTCACTCGGTGTGGTTCCAGCCGCTCCAGGTTATTTTTCTAGGATACGCCAAATTTGTGATCAATACGATATATTGCTAATTGCTGATGAAATAATGTGCGGTACCGGACGTACCGGAACATTTTTTGCCCACGAACAAGAAGATTTTATTCCAGACATTGTAACTTTGGCAAAAGGTTTAGCCGGCGGCTACCAACCATTGGCAGCAACCATTGCCAGCTCAAAAGTTTATCAGGTGCTTCAGGAAAGCAATACTGGTTTTTCACACGGGCATACATATGTTGGTCATGCAAGTGCCTGCGCTGCTGGCTTGGCCGTTTTGGAGGTTATCGACGAGGATCGTCTTTTAGAAAAAGTGACGCAGCAAGGAAACAAACTACAAGAATCCTTGCAGCAAGCCTTTGCTGATTTAGATTTTATTGGTGATATTCGTGGCCGGGGCCTGTTTAGGGGAATTGAAATTGTAGCTGACAAAGCCAGTAAAAAACCATTTGCCGATACAAAAAAAATTACTGCTAAATTACATAAACTAACCATGAAGCACGGATTGATCTGTTACCCCGGCGGTGGATCAGAAATTGACGGGCTGGGCAGCCATATTTTATTAGCACCGCCATTTATAATTGAAGATCAACACATAGAGCTATTGATCGAAAAGTTAACCGCAATATTTGCCGAGCTGTTCGATGAGTGATCCACTTATTGTGATCTCGGCGCCAAATGGTGCGCGGCGGCAAAAAACTGATCATCCTGATTTGCCAATTACACCATCTGAAATGGCAGCTTGTGCGGAAGAAATAGTTGCCGCTGGCGCCAGTATTTTACACCTTCATGTGCGAGACAATAATAATCAACACTCGCTTGATGTTGAACGCTATCGCGCCAGCATCAAAGCGGTACGTGATGCAGTTGGCGAGAAGTTGGTTATTCAAATTACCTCTGAGGCGGTTGGAAAATATAGCGCAGCGCAACAAATGCAAATAGTTAAAGAGTTAAAACCAGAAGCAGTATCCCTTGCTTTGCGTGAGCTATGCGCCACTGAGAAAAACCTTACCGAAGCTGCCGAGTTTTTCTCTTGGCTACGCTTTGAGAAAATTTTCCCGCAATATATTTTGTACGATCAAGAAGATTGCAGACGATTTGAAGATTATCGCCGACGCGGAATTTTTGCCGATGATAATCCATTTGTATTACTGGTTATCGGTCGTAGTGGAGCGGATCAACAGCAGTCCACCATCATGGCTGATATAGCAAAAAACATGACTTCTCCTTGGGCTGTTTGCGGGTTTGGCACAGAAGAGATCCCTTTAGTCGCATTTGCTGCCGACAATGCAGGCCATATACGAGTTGGTTTTGAAAACAATATTTATAACAGCTCACAACAATTATTACGTGGACATAGCGAGATGATCGATATTTGCCAACAGGCGGCAAACAAAACCGGGCGCAAAATAGCTAACGCTAATGATGTTAGAAACATTTTCTCTTTGTAATTGAACGGCATTCTGGCTCAAGCAAGCTGAAAATTTGCCCTATCCATACATTTGCTACGCGCACAAAAAAAGGCCGAGCGGTTAAACCACTCGGCCTTTAATATTATTTTGTGTTCAGTTGATTAGAATTTCAACTTAACATTAGCGTACCAAGAACCACCTTCGTAATTAGCAGCACTACGACGTGGGTATTGAAGGCCAACGCTTAAACGGTTTGCGTTAGGCGCGCCAATGGTACCAACATAAGAGTTGAAAATATTGCTTCCGCCAAAGGCAACTCTAACCATGTCATTGACATCATAACCAAGCTCGGCATCGAAATAGATAGTTGCCGCAATTTCAGCACTTGGGTTAACCGCTGCGCCAATTCTACCACGTTCATCATAATGCGTACCATAGTAGTTGGCACGAACCATCAAGTTCCAGTCATCAGCAAAGTACGTATTAGTACCAAGTACAAAGCGCATGGAAGGGTAGTTATTCTCGATATCTTCAACATTAGCATCGCTAACCGGAGTAACCGGACCTGTTGGAGTGATTACTTGCTGTTGTCCAAGAACATTGATCTGATTATAGCTAGCAGCCAATGAAATATCAGTGCTTACATTATCATTCCAATCAAAGCCGGAAGCCAACACTACATCAAGACCTGAGTGCCTAACATCCAATGCATTGGTGTAGAACGAGATTGTCGCACCAGTTGTACTACCTGGAACAGCAATATCACCAGTACGATAAATACGATCACGAACATCAATCCGGTACGCATCAACAGTCAAACTGGTTCTGTCTGATAGGCTGCTAGCAAAGCCAAAGCTATAATTGGTTGACGTTTCCTCTCTCAAAGGTGCTCCACCCGCAGCCAGCGCCGCAGCACTACCTGGAGGAACAAGACCTTCTTCAACTTGTAGACCAGTTACACCGTCAAATGTAGTAATGGTGGTGCGAACATTGGCCTGACCAGGCGTAGGAGCGTGGAAGCCGGTTGAAACAGCGCCACGGAAATTAAGATCATCAGTAACTGCATAACTACCAGCAACTTTCCAGTTAATGGTTGAACCAAAATCTGAGAAATCCTCGAAACGTACTGCATACTGCATTAACAAGCGATCAGTTAACTCATGCTCAACATCAGCATATGCTGCATAATTGCTTCGCGAGAATGAACCGGAGTCAGCAGGGCTGAAACCGCCAAGGCCGTTGGAACCAGACCCAAGATATGAATTTGGCTCACCAGGATTGATCACATAAGTTTCTCTGCGCCACTCACCACCGAAGGCGAAATTAACAGTGTCAGAAACTTGCTTTGACATATCAACGTTGAGGTTTATCTCTCTTTGCTCATAACCACCGACTTGGAAATCCCGCTGTGGGATTTGTAAGCTGGCATCAAGACCCAATGATGGGTTGATAGTGTTGAACAAAGTATAGTCCAAGGTGTTTTTACCATAGCCAAGGCTAAGGTCGTAGAACCAACCACTGTCCATAGTACCTTTAAATCCACCGACCGCACTGAAATCTTGTTGCTTGCCGTCAAGATACGGAGTGTACCCAGCAGGCAGGCCAGTAAAGCCCAAACCGTTCAAGGTAGCCAAGGTTGAGTGACCAGGGTTACGATAGAAGAATCTATAACGACCATCAGTGTCAGCAAAGTTACCGAACAAATAAGCGTCTACATTCGAGTTAATCTCAACTGCAGAATTTACGAATAGTCTAAGACCACTGGTTTCTGGACGACCCCATGTCTGAGTGAAAGGAGCATCGCCAAACGGTGAATCACCACCAACGCCCGCAACGCCAGCATCGATTAATGCTTGAGCATCTGGACGGATAAGGCCGCGAGACAGTGCTTCATTGTCAACGTACTCACCACTGATATTGACAAAGCCTTTGTCGCCAATAGGCAAACCAACATTACCAGCAATTTTGTAGCTAACTTCGCCTTCATAGAACTGACCATACTGAGCAACAACTTCACCGCCCTCGGCTGAATCTTTCAAAACAAAGTTAATAACACCGGCGATCGCATCTGATCCGTATTGCGCAGCAGCGCCATCACGAAGAACTTCAACTCTCTTCAAAGCAATACTTGGGATCATTGCTACGTCAGGAGACTGCGCACCATTACCAGCCGCAGGAGCAAAGAACTGCACCAAAGCTGAGCGGTGACGACGTTTACCATTTACCATAACCAAGGTCTGGTCAGAAGCCGTGCCGCGCAAAGATGTCGGGCGAACAAACGAACTACCATCGCCGGTAGCTGGAGTTGCCGTATAAGATGGAATTAACGTTTTCAAGCTATCTGTAATATCAGCGACATTACCCATATTAGAAAACTCTTCGCCGGAGATCACGTCAATAGGAACCGTTGAATTTTGAATTGAACGAGGCTTACTGCTTCTGCTACCAATGGTAACAATTTCATCAACGACCTCTTCGTCGCCACTTTGGGCGAAAGTTGGTGTTGCAAATGCCATAGCGACCGCTGAAGCAGCAACCCACATGGATGTTTGTCTTAGTGTTTGTTTAAATGTACTCAATTTACTTCCCCTGATATATCAAGCCTAACAACTTTTGTCGAAAGGTAGCTTCTAATTTATTACTCTGAATTCTTGCAAAAAAAAACCCTTCAATTTCTAAGAGCCTTGTAAGAACTTTAAATTAAACCGGCAACGAATGCAACCTAATCATAAACCTCACCGATAACAAATACCGTACATTTGCTACAACTCCTGCCCAAAAGTGTTGCAAAACTAATACATTAAATAAAAACACGACTTGTCAATTGCTGGAAACCCTAAGCTCTTTCACCGTTTATCGCCTGAGTCCCAAATTGTAACTCCGCAAGACGCGCATACAGCCCGCCACGAGACAAAAGCTCCCCATGTGTTCCTTGGTCAATAATTTGACCCTCGTCCATTACTACTATTTTGTCTGCACGCAAAATAGTAGACAGCCGGTGAGCTATTACAATAGTCGTTCGATTGGCTGATACAGTTTCAAAGGCCTTTTGAATTGCTATTTCATTTTCGGAATCAAGGGCGCTAGTTGCCTCATCAAGCAATAAAATTGGCGCATCACGTAATACCGCCCGTGCTATTGCCAACCGTTGCCTTTGACCACCAGAAAGCGTCATCGCGTTTTCTCCTAATGGAGTTTCGTAACCTTGCGGCAGAGCCATGATGAAATCATGCGCATTGGCGGCGATCGCAGCGGTCTTTATCTGCTCTTCACTGGCTGATGATTTTCCAAACCGAATGTTTTGAGCAACAGAGCCAGAAAACAGTGGAGCATTTTGTTGCACAATTGATATGGAAGATCGCAGCAATGCCGGATCCATATTCTTTATATCAACACCATCAACACTGATAATGCCTGATTGCGGGTCATAAAACCGCAATATCATTTGAAACATTGTGCTTTTTCCAGCCCCCGAAGGGCCAACCAAAGCAATTGTCTGACGCGGCTTTGCCAAAAGAGAGATGTTTTTTAGAACATGTGTTGCAGGTCTTGATGGATAATTGAAATCAACAGCGGTGAATTCAATTTCACCTTTAACTATTATATCAGTATTTTCAAATTCCTCAGGCTTGGTAATATCCGGCTTTGCACTTAGCAATTCCATGATCCGCTCTGTGGCACCTGCGGCTCGCATTATTTCCGCATAAGTTTCGGTAATAATTCCAACGCCCATAACAGCAACAAATGCATACATGACAAACTGGGTCATTGCGCCTGGTGACATCGCTCCACCTTGTACCTGTACCGCACCAAACCAAAGCACCGTAATAAGCCCACCTAACGTGAAAGAGGTAATTATCGCTGACATAAAAGTTCTGGCAATAATGCGGCGCATAGATACCAAATAAGTTTCTTCTACCGCTTGGCCAAAATGCGCGCGCTCTTCTTCTTCTCTGGTAAAGGCTTGTACTGTTTCAATAGCCCTAATGCTTTCTGCAGCTCTTGCCGAGGCTTCGGCTAAACTGTCTTGGCTCATGCGCGATAGACGTTGCACCCGCCGTCCATAAAAGATGATCGGCAGTAAAATGATCGGCCCGACAGCTAACATCAACAACGCCAGCTTCCAGCTGACAACAACCATCAATATTAATGCACCAAATGTTGTGGTTAACGTGCGCGCGGCCACCGAAACAGAAGAGCCAACAACCGTTTGAATAAGCGCCGTGTCCGTGGTTAATCGTGACAAAACCTCGCCGGTACGAATGTGGGCAAAATATCCGGGGCTAAGCCTTAACAAATGATCATACACCGCCCGGCGCAAATCAGCGACCACCCGCTCACCAAGTCGGCTGATGAAATAGTATCGCAAAGCCGCAGTAAGCCCTAACAATATTGCCAATATTATTCCAGCGGAAAAATATCCGGCAAGACTGCCATCAAGTGTAAATGTTTGGCATATTTGCGAGCTGACATCGCCAGAAAACCCGCAATCAACCACCAGCCGAAACGCCGCTGGTAACAATAACGCCAAAGTTGATGCTAAAGCCAAAAAAAACACAAAAGCAATAAGTAACCATGGGTATTGTAAAACAAACGGTATTAAACGCCGTAATGGTTTTGCGCTTTTGGACTTTTTACGATGCTGGCGATCCCGCTCTAGTTCTTCAGCAAATGATGAGCCACGGTCATTATCTATTGCGTCTAGAGACGCTTCACTAACTGCCGTTATTTTTGGGTCATTAGCCATATTGAATTTCTGTAGCCCGTTATTGGTGAGTTTTAGTGCCTACTACTAGCGCATTTCCGATTCACTTTGCACCAAAACTTTTGTTGGCAAATCAAATATCTTTAGTGGTCGCATTTGCTCACTGCGCGATAAACTTACATTACTAACTAGGTGCGACTGCGCCTCGACCGGTCAAGCCGCCTGTCGGAGGCAGTGCGAAGCACTTTGCCGCGAGACAAAAGAATTCCCACTTTTACTGAAGATTGCTAAATCTTTAGTGGTCGCAATCTTTTGCCGTAAAACCGGTTCCCACTTTTACTGAAGATTGCTCTAACTAGCGATGTTTAAAATGCGCTGAACGCTTTTCGATAAACGCCGCCATTCCCTCGTCTTGATCCTCGGTGGCGAATGGT